>NZ_CAKJTR010000008.1:13771-17801 GCF_917627355.1 Protofrankia sp. Cj3
GGCTCGTCGGTCGCCACCCAACACCAGGGTGATTCCCTCCGCCGCCTTGCGATGTACGCACCCCAGCCCCGCTCCTTGATCCACGCCCCTATTGCCGGGCGCTCTTACCCGGACACCCCGATGCCTGTCCTGGAGCCGGGTAGCTCGCCGCTCTACTTGCTGAAGTGGTAACTTGGCAAGCAAGTAGGTGAGCAAGTCTGGTGGGCCGGGGGGAGGCAGCGGTGGAGCTGGACGCGATTGTCAGGCGGCTGCGGTCGGCCGGTGGCGAGTTGGAGGACGTCGAGGTCAAGCGGGCCGCAGGGGGCCTGCCGCGGAGCGTGGCCGAGACGATGTCCGCGTTCGCCAACTCCCGGGGCGGTCTGCTCATCCTCGGGCTCGATGAGTGCGCCGGATTCAGCCCTGTCGACCTCGGCGATCCGACGGCGCTGCGGGACGAGGTGGTCGCGGTTGCCCGCGGAAAGATCACGCCGCCGCTGGCGCCGAGCGTGGAGCTCGTGCCATTCGAGGGCGCTGTCCTGGTGGTCACCGACATCGACCCGCTGCCACCGGCGCAGCGACCCTGTTACGTCACCGCCAGGGGCCTCTACAACGGCGCGTTCACCCGGATCGGTGACGGGGATCAGCGGCTGACGCCGTACGAGATCGACCGGCTGCGGGAGAACCCCGGGCAGCCCCGCTGGGACGAGGAACCGGTTCCGGAAGCGACGGTTGACGATCTGGACCGGGGTGCGGTCCTGCGTCTGGTTGAGGTCGCGAGCCGTAATTCGCCGCGGGCGTTCGCCGGGTTGAGTGAGCCTGACGCGCTCGTTTCGCTGGGCGTTCTCGTGGCGCACAATGGATTGCTCGTGCCGTCGCTCGCGGGGTTGCTCAGCGTCGGCAGGTATCCCCAGCGGTTCTTCCCGCAGCTGATGGTGTCGGTGGCGGTCTACCCGCATGAGGACGGCAGCCGGCCGGGGCCGGGGGGGGTTCGGTTCCTGGACAGTGCCGCGGTCGGCGGGAACGCCCCGACGATGGTGGCCGACGCGATGCTGGCGGTGCAGCGCAACCTCCGCCGGGCCAGCCGGATCGTCGGTGCCGGGCGTGAGGACATCTGGGAGATCGCGCCTGAGGTGATCAGGGAAGTCGTCGTCAACGCGCTTATGCACCGCGACTACAGCCCGCAGGCCCGCGGCAGTCAGGTCCAGGTGGAGCTGTTTCCCGACCGGTTCACCGTCACCAGTCCCGGTGGGCTGTTCGGCAACGTCCGGCTGGAGACGCTGGGGGAGGCCAGCACCTCATCATCCCGCAACGCCCGCCTCGCAGCCCTGCTGCAGGAGACCGGCGACCCGCTCACCGGACGTCCGGTGGCCGAGAACCGCGGTTCGGGCGTCGGTGCGATGATCAGTCAGGTCCGGCACGACACCGGGCTGGTCCCGCTGTTCAGCGACAGCCTCGACTACTTCCGCGTGACCATTCCGCGGACCTCTCCCGTCACCCCCGAGCTGCGCGCCTGGGCAGCACGGCTCGGCCGGGGCGAGAAACTTTCGGAAGCGCAGCTCGGCGCACTCGCGCTCGCGAAGGCGGGCTACGACATAGACGTGGCCCTGCTGCGCAGGTTGGCTCTGAGCACCGCGGATGCGCGGCGTGAGCTGGGCCATCTGCGCGACCTCGGAATTCTGGTCCCACGTCGGGCCCGGGAGGACGGCGCGTTCCGGCTCGCCTCAGGCCTGCTCGGGACGGTGGCCAGCCAGGCGGCGACAACGCGGCTGGGCCGGCCGGGTACCGGCCTCGCGGACCGCATCCTCGTAGCCCTCGCCGGCACCGATTCAGCCAGCCGGGAGGAGCTGCAGGCGACGACGGGCGCGAGCCGGACCGCGGTTGCGAAAACGCTCGGCACCCTCCTCTCGGGCGGCCAGGTCGAAGCCACCGCGCCGCTGCACAGCCCGTACAGGCGCTACCGGCTCGCCCAGCCCTGAGAGCGCGTTTGAGATCGTCATTCCGGCTCACTGATCGAAAGCCCGATCTCAAACACGCTCTGGGAACCTGTTCCGCGCCGACCACTAAGCCGGGGGCGGAGGTGGCGCTTCGCCCGATCTACCAGACAGTCAGCTACCTACCGCGACGAATCGCTGTACGGAAAGGTTCACGGTCATTCGGGGCCGAGCGCGGTGAGCAACGCGGTTAGCGCGGTCCTCTCGCCGTCCGTGTTGGGACTCGTCGCTCGGAGTGCGCGCAGCACCGTATCGATTTTTCCATCGATCCTGGTCCAGGTGGCTTTGTCCTTCGGTTTCAGGCGCGCTTCGCCTTTGTCCCATTCGGTTTCGAGATCAGTGATGCGGGCCGTGGCGCCAGACTGGTTGCCGGCGTTCAGGAGATCCAGCGTGTCCTGTGTGATTTTTCGGAACTTCGAGAGGTCGCCGAGGGGCGAGGACTGTGCTGTCTGGCCCCTGCTGGGGACCGGCTGTACTATTTGGTTCCCGAAGGAGGCCGGCTGCGTTGGCTGGCCCTCGAAGGGGGTCGGCTGCGTGACGGGAGCCGAGTCTGACGTGTCTGCTTGAAGGGAGGACTTGCGCAGGAAGTATCCCGTCCCTGCGGTAGCAAGAACAAGTGCCACGACGATGACCGTTTGCCACGGTCCTCCTCGTCGCACGGTCTCGTCAGTATCAACAGCAGACGCACTCGGGATGACATCGGCTTTCGTCACCGAGAAATAAATGACGATGCCGAGAATGCCGGCCGAAAAAATGAAGCTCGTCACCGTCGCACCCAGGCCCAGGCCACCCTCGCCTGGTGACTGGGAGAGGTAGTCGCCGATCGACGCTCCAAGCGGGCGGGTCATGATGTAGATGATCCAGAAGGAAAGAATCGGGTTGAGCCCGAATCGCCACCCAATCGCCATGATGGCGATCAGCGATGCCACGATGATTCCTGTCATCAGGTAGCCGATCCCGAGCACCTCGGCCATGAGATCGCCGGTTGCCGTACCGAGCGCGAAGGTGACGAGAACCGTAAGCCAGTAGAATGCTTCTCGTCGTCTGGTGAAGATGGAATGAATGGAGAGTGTCTTCTCGGTCAGATACCATGCGAGGAAGGAGAGACCGAGAAGGGCACCGAAGATCAGGGTGCTTGTTTCGAGCGGCACGCCGACGCTGTCCGTGAGGTTATCGGTCACCAGTGTGCCGAAGACGCTTACGAGCGCCACCGTCAGCCAGTATATGCCCGGTATGTAGCGGTGCGTTCTGAACTGGAAGATCAGCGCGACGGCGAGCAGGACGCCGGTGACGACGGATGTACCCGTCAGGCCAAGGTTCAGGTTGACGTTGAGGAAATCGGCAGCCGATTCACCAACTGTCGTACAGAGCACTTTGATGATCCAGAAGTAGATGGTGACTTCTGGGACTTTGCTGAGCATCTGCCGGCCTCGCAACGATGCCGGGGAACTGTCGTCGTTCACGGCGAGGCGCGTAGGAGTCGTCATGCTGCCACGGTGGCTCAGCAGGCCTGAACAAATCCTGACCACATCGGCGTCAGCGGCGTGTCACGCTCCGGGCAGCGACAGCTCGACAGCCGCGCCGGGCCCGCCGTCGAAAGCCCGTACGCTCCCGCCGGCAGCGGCTGCGAGGCGGTGGACCAGCGCCAGTCCAAGCCCCGCCCCGTCGTGGCCGTCGTGCGGGTCCGCGCGCCAGCCCGGCTCGAACAGGTGCGCCGCCGTGTCGGGGCCAAGCCCGGGCCCGTCGTCACGGATGTCGATGCGGAGCTGGCCGGCGACGACCCGTGCCACCACGTGCACCTGGGTGTGTGCGTAGCGGCGGGCGTTGTCCAGCACCGGCGACAACATCCGCTCGAGCAGGCCGGCATCCACCCCCGCAAGCGTGCTGGCGGGCACCGACATCACCAGTTCCGGCGGGGCGCTCCACCGCCTGGCAAGTCCTTGCAGCACCTCGCCGACGTCGCACCGGTCGGGCAGTCCACCAACGCCTGTGCGGGCGGCGGCCATGAGGGTGTCGAGGATGACCGTCATCCGGTTCGCCGCGTCGGCGATCGGGGGCAG
>NZ_CAKJTR010000008.1:18019-25629 GCF_917627355.1 Protofrankia sp. Cj3
GTGCTGACCCGTATCACCAGGTATACGCCGACGAGCAGGAGCAGCGCCAGCAGCAGGCTGCCGACGACAGCGATCTTCTCGGTCTGCCGGTAGGGGGCCAGCGACAGGCTGACGACGACGGTGGCCGCCTGCCGGCCCTGCAATGTCACCGGCAGCGCGAACAACCGGACCGGAGAGGCGCCACCCGTCGTCACTGTCCGTTCGCCCATGCCGGTCAGGGCGCTGGCTTGGCCCAGTAACGTGGCCCCGCCGGGTGGCTCCTCCACCGCGCGGCCACCCGCGAAGATCCACGTTCCGGTATCGATCGCGCTGTCATCGCGTACATCACGGATGGAGACCGCACCGCCGGTGAAGACCTCGACGGTGCTGGCGACAGCCTCTGCCCGTGTCCGCAGCACAGTGTCGGCCTGCTGCCGCAGCTGCGCGCTGAGCGCGGCATTGAACGCCACGGTCAGCGCCGTGAGCCAGCCCGCGGTGGTCACGACCGCCACCACCGCGATCCGGCCCCGCAGCGTCGAAGGCCCTCTCACGTGAACTGGTACCCGACACCATGGACAGTCGTGATTGCCCGCGAATCGTCCACCAGCGCCAACTTGCGGCGAAGCTTCGCGACATACTGATCCAGGGTGTTGTCGTAGACGATCGCCCCGGTGGGCCAGCCCGCGTCCACCAGCTCCCGCCGCCTCACCACCTCGCTGGGCGACGCCATCAACCGGGCAAGGACTCGGTACTCCGTCGGGGTCAGACGCACGTTCGTGGTCGCGCCGGCCAGTACATGGCCGCGCGGGTCCAGACGCAGACCGCCGGACACCGAGACGGGCGCGGGCCTGGCCCGTCTCAGCAGGCTCCCCAGCCGGGCCACGAGCTCAGCAAAGTGGAACGGCTTCGCAACGTACTCATCGCCGCCGGCCGCGAAACCCGAAACAAGGTCGGTGATATTCCCCCTCGCGGTGAGGAACAGTACCGGGACGTGCACACCACGCGCGCGCAGGGCCTGACACACATCCCGGCCGTCAGAATCCGGCAGGCCCACGTCCATCACGACCACGTCGAAACCGCTGTCGTCGGCGAACCGCGACAGGGCGGACGACCCGTCGGCCACCGCGGTCACGACCGCGCCCTGTTCACGCAGGCCGCGAGCAAGGACGCCGCGCAACGCCGGGTCGTCCTCCACGATCAGCACCCGCGATCCCTCCACAGCCGCCAGTATGCATACGGCGACGCCGGCGCAAGAGCGCACGGTAACAGGGGCGTGGATCAAGGAATAGGGCTGGGGTGCGCGCATCGCGAGGCGGAGGACGGAGCCACCCTGCTTGTTCCGATCAGGAACGGATCGCGTTTTCGGCGGCTTCGAACAGCTCGTTGACATCATGTCCGGCTTTCAACGCGCATGCGGCGGCCATGGTCAGCAGGAGCAGCGGTACGACGGCGGGGGCCCAGCGTCCTCGGGGCGGCGGTGCCAGTAACGCCTCGATCCGGGCGGAGACCTGCCCGTCGGTGAAACCCGCCGCGGTGAGGGCGCTGTCGTGCCGGGCGAGGGCAGCACGGGCGACGGCCTGCGCGGTCAGCCGTCGATCGCCGGTCGCGGCAGCGGCCGTCTCGTCCGCCCACCGCTCCAGAGCCTGGTCGCAGGCAGCCACCAGCGGCCGGGTCAGCGGGCAGGTCGCGGCGGCCAGCCGCACCGCGAACCGGAAGAGCCAGTGCGCATGGTCGAGGTGGCAGCGTTCGTGGGCCAGCAGCACCCGCTGTTCGGCAGGGGGCAACGCCTTGAGCATCCCGGAACTGACCACGATCCGTCCCGGCCAACCGGGCACCGCCACCGCGGCGGGGGTCGGATCATCAATGACGACGAGCGTCCCGGCGCATGCGGCGTGCCGGTAGGCGGGAAGCCAGCGGCGTGCCTCGACGGCCAGCCGCCATGCCAGCGTGCCGCACCCGGCCACTCCCACCGCGACGGCGACCCACGCCGCAACCGAAGCCGCCGGTGGTACCGGGTCGCCGGCGCCGACCAGGCTGGCCGACCAGCGGCCGAGCGCCGCGACCGGTGGCACCTGCCCGACCAGCAGGAGCGTCAGCAGACCGACGACCACGATCCACACCGCCGCGGTGCCGAGGGCGGCGGCGGCCAGCAGGAGCGCCGCTCGCGGGGGCGGCAGGCGCCGGGCCGCCGGCCGGGCGGCCGCCAGCAGCACGAGCGCTGCCGCGCCGGCCAGGCAGATAGCCAGCCGCACCGGTCAGCTCTCCGGCCGGGGCCGGTCGAGCAGATCGCGCAGCACCTGCTCCTCGCCGGGGTTCAGCGTGTCGACGAACCGGGCCAGCACCCCGGCTGGATCGTCGACCTGTTCCAGCAGCCCACGCATCCGCTGGGCGGTGAACTCGGCCGTGCTCTGCGCAGGCTGGTAGACGAACGTGCGCCCGTCCGCTGTCCGGGTCACCACGCCTTTGGCGTGCAGCCGGTTGAGGATGGTCATCACCGTCGTGTAGGCCAGGCTCCCGCTGATGACGGTCTGTACCTCACCTGGCGACATCGCCCTCTCGGCGGCCCACAACACCGCCAGCACCTCAGCTTCCAGCTGTCCGGGCCGGCGCCGCGGCCCGTCATCCGATCGGGTTGTCACATCCTCAACCTACCCTGCCTGTAGTAGTTTGTAGCAGCCATGTTGGCTGCCTGAAATGCTCCCGCCGCCCATCCAGAAAGACATCGATGCCTTCTTTGCCGGACAACCAGACCCGCAGCCGCGAGCCCCTCGCTCCCAAGGTTCCGGAGATCACAGCATTGTTCTGGGTTGTCAAAATTCTGACGACGGGTATGGGCGAGGCGGCCTCGGACTACCTTGCGCACGTCAACCTGGTGCTCGCGGGCACGATCGGCCTCCTCGGCTTCACGTTCGCGCTCTGGCTGCAGTTCCGGGTCCGCCGTTACTCCGCTCCCGTCTACTGGTTCGCGGTGATGATGGTCGCGGTCTTCGGCACCATGGTCGCCGACGGGCCACCCATCGGCCACATCGGTTCGACGGTCCTCTATCTTGTGGTCCTCGCGGCTGTCTTCTACACGTGGCACCGCAGTGAGGGAACGCTGTCGATCCACAGCATCGTGACCCGCCGCCGGGAGACCTACTACTGGCTGACCGTGCTCGCGACCTTCGCGCTGGGCACCGCCGCCGGCGATCTCACCGCGGACTCCTTGCGCTTTGGCTATCTGCCCTCAGGCATCCTGTTCGCAGTGATCATTTTGATGCCGGTGGTCGCCTGGTGGCGGTTCGGGCTGAACGAGGTCGTCGCCTTCTGGTTCGCCTACGTAGTGACCCGGCCGCTGGGTGCCTCGTTCGCCGACTGGCTCGGCAAGCCGGCGAAAAGGTCCGGTGTGGGCCTCGGCGACGGCCTGGTCGCCCTCACCGCTTTCGTTGTGATTGCTAGCCTGGTCGGCTACCTGACAGTGACGCGCGGTGACATCCAACGCGGCGGTGTCGACGACGGAGCCATCAGAAACATCGATCCGCAGGACCCGGCCCTTCCCCAGCAGGTACGGCCGCGGTTCCGTCCAGCCGACATCGACTGAATGCAGATCGGCGAGCAGGATGTCGCGGGCTGTCTGGCGACCGGTCAGGATCGGTGCGCATAGGTTGCCTGCGCGCGTTCAAACCGGCCTTCGGTTGTATGGGCGGTGTCGACCGCGGCGGCTGCGGTGGTCAGGACGAGCGCGGCGAGGGCAATCGCCAGGGCCGGCCGCGGCTTCGGGGGCGGGTCCAGCAAGGCCCGCGCTCGGTGGGCGAGGTCGGTGTGCACGGCGCCGAGCGCCACGGTCGGAGTGGTCAGTGTGCTGGTGCGGGCGAGGCCGGCTCGGGCCAGGGCTCGGGCGACCACAGCCCGGTCTTCGGCGATAGCGGCGGCGTCCTCGTCGGCCCAGCGTTCGACGGCGAGGCGCACGGCGGCGGCGGGTGTCCGCAGCAGCGGATTGGCGGCGGCGGCGAGGCTGGCGAGCTGGGTGTAGGCGTGGTGGCGGTGGCGCAGGTGGGAGTGTTCGTGGGCGAGCAGCACCCGGCGTTCGTCGGCGGGCAGCGCGCGCAGCATCGCCGTGGAGACCACGATCCGGCCGGTGAGTCCGGGCAGGGTGTAGGCGTCGGGATGGTCGTCGTCGACGATGACGAGGCCGGTGGGGGCGGGGCCCAGCCGCCGGCAGGTGAATTCGGCGGCGGCGAGGTCCTGGCCGACGAGGACGGCGCGGCGGGCGGCGCTGGCGGCCAGCCCGGCGACGGTGAACGCCGGCAGCAGCCCGGCCGTGGCGGGCAGCGGGTCGTGGCCGCGGACAACAGCGGCTGACCAGTGCCCGACCGCGGTGAGCGGGGGCAGCGGGGCGAGCAGGGTGAAGGCCGCGACCGCCAGGATGAAGCCGGTGGCCAGGGCGGTCACCAGGCAGGCGGTGGTCAGCAGCCGGGTGGCGGCGGCGGGCGGCAGCCGCCGGCCGAGCCGGCCGCCGCTGACGGTCAGCAGCAGGCTGGTGACGAACGGGATCAGCGCGACGGCCGTCATCACCGCTGCCTGTCGTCCGAGCCGGCGTGGGTGTGGTGGCTGGCGAGGATGTCGGCGAGGAGCTGTTCGTCTTCCGGACGCAGGTCCGCGACGAAGCGGGCCAGCGCTTCGGCCCGGTTGGCGCCGGCGCCGAGCAGGCGGGTCATCTGTCGGGCGGTGAGGGCGGCGTCGAGGGTGTCCGGGCCGGCGGCCAGCGCGTAGGTGTAGGAGCGGCCCGCCGGCTGCCGGGTGAGGGCGCCTTTGTCGTGCAGGCGGGCGAGGGTGGTCATCACGGTGGTGTAGGCCAGTGGTTCGCCGAGTTCGGCGAGTGTCTCGGCCGGGGTGAGCGGCCGGCCGGCCGCCGCGATCGCGGCGAGCACCTCACGTTCGAGCGCCCCCGGCTCCCGCCTCTTCGCCAACTGCCTCTCCGTCCCTCACTACTATCAAGCTGATAGTACGAGCTGGTGGGTCGTTAGCACACTCAGCCCGCCGTGCCGGCCGTCGTAGTGGGGGAGCCGGCCGTCGACTCGCTTCCCGAGGGGCCCCAGGTTCTCGCGATCGGACCTGTCACGTGCCACCTTCGCGCGGCAATCTACTATTCGATGAGTAGTAGATACTCGGAGGAGGATGTATGGCGGCTGGCGTACCGGCGGTGGAGGCCACCGGTCTGGTCAAACGGTTCGGCGGCCTCACCGCGGTGGATCATGTTGATCTACGGGTGGACGTCGGGGAGGTGTACGGCATCCTCGGCCCGAACGGGGCGGGCAAGACGACGTTCCTGCGGATGCTGTTCGGACTGATCCGCCCGGACGCCGGGGAGCTGCGGCTGTTCGGCCGCAGCTGGGCGCAGGCCGGCCCGGCGACGTTGGACGGGGTTGCGGGGTTCATCGAAAGCCCGCGGTTCTACCCCTACCTGTCGGGACGGCGGAACCTGGCGTTGCTGGCCGGGCTCGACGGCGGTGGCGCCGACAGCCGGATCGACGAGGTCCTCACCCTGGTCGACCTTGCCGGCCGGGCCGGGGACAAGGTCGGTGGCTACTCGTTCGGGATGCGTCAGCGGCTCGGGGTGGCCGCGTCCCTGCTGCGCGACCCGCGGCTGCTCGTCCTCGACGAGCCGGCCAACGGGCTGGATCCGGCCGGTATCCGCGACATGCGCGCCTTGGTCAAGCGGCTTGCCGCGGGTGGGCTGACCGTGTTGCTGAGCAGCCACAACATGGACGAGGTCGAGGAGATCTGCGACAACGTCACGATCATGCGTACCGGCCGGGTCGTCTATCACGGTTCGATCAGCCAGCTGCGCGCCCAAGCGCCCGACCCGTCCCACCGGCTGGCGACCAGCGACGATGACCGGGCGCTGGACCTGGCCATCGACCGCCCCGGCGTCGCCGTGTCGGTCCACCCGGACGGCGGGTTGGCGTTGCGCGCCCAGCCCGCCGCGGCGGACGCCTACATCATCACCCTTGGCCGGGCGGGTATCGCCGTACGGGCCCTCGGGCTGGAGGTCGCGCCGCTGGAGTCGCTGTTCTTCATGCTCACCGAACCCGACCGGCCGGCCGCTGACATATCCGCAGCCGATATCCCCGCCCCGCAGCCGCACGTTCGCACCGGAGGGACCCGATGAGCACCGCGGCCACGACGACGGCCACTACGCCCCCGGCAACCATCGAGACCGGTCCGGCCGGCCGCGGCCGGGTGACGACCGCCTACCGGTGGGAGGTCACGAAACTCGCCGCCCAGGCCCGTGCCCGCGTCACGCTCGCCGTCTGCCTGGCCGCGCCGTTCGTGTTCGTGGTGCTGCTCGACCGCCAGGACCGCCTGCCCAAGGACACCCTGTACGGCCGGTGGCTACACGCCAGCGGCTTCGCCACCCCGCTGCTCATCCTCGGGTTCGCCGCCCAATGGGTGTTCCCGCTGCTGACCAGCCTGGTCGCTGGGGACATCTTCGCCAGCGAGGACCAGCACGGCACCTGGAAGACGATCCTGACCCGCTCACACAGCCGCACCCAGATCTTCTGGGCGAAAACGCTGGCCGCGGCTACGTTCGCCGCCCTCGTCCTCGCCGTCCTGGCGGTCAGCTGCCTGGCCGCGGGCGTCCTGCTGGTCGGCCACCAGCCACTGGAAAGCCTGTCGGGCACCCTGCTGCCCCCGGGCCGCGCCGCGGAGCTGGTGCTCGCGGCGTGGGCGAGCGCGTTGCTGCCGCTGCTCGGGTTCACCGCCCTCGGGATCATGCTGTCGGTGCTCACCCGCAGCAGCCCCGCCGGGATCGTCGGCCCGATCATCCTCGGGCTGCTCATGCAGCTCTACGCGTTCCTCAACGGCGCGGACACGATCCGCCACCTGCTGCTGGTCACCCCGTTCGACGCCTGGCACGGCCTGCTGGCGGCGCATCCGTACTACGGGCAACTGGATCAGGGTGCGCTGGTCAGCGCCGGCTACATCACAAGCTGCCTGGCCGTCGCCTACCTGGCGCTGCGCCGACGTGACATCACCGGAGGATGACCCGTATGCGACGATTCACCATCCGTGTCCGAATGCCCCGTGCGGTCCTCGCGACCGGCGCCGCGGCCGCGCTGGCCGCCGTTCTGGGCGGTTGCGCTACCGATGTCACCCGGCCGCGGGTGGAAGGCTCTCTCGGCTCCGTCTTCGCCAACCTCTACGTCCAACAGCAGGCCCTGCTCGGCCACCCCGGGCTCACCCCGGCCGCGGTCGCTACGAAAGCCAGCTGCCAACGGAGCACTCCAGGAACGCAGGACAAGGGCGCGGGCAGTGACTGGGCCTGCCAGGTCCGCTGGACCGACGGCGCCGGGAAGAACCAGGACGGCAAGTTCGAGCTGCAGGTGCGATCCAACGGCTGTTACCAGGCCGGTGGCCCAGCTAAGATCGTCGGACCCGTCACCCTCCACACCACCACCGGCAAGGACGTCATCAACCCGGTGTTCGAGTTCGACGGCTGCTTCGACACCACCTGAACCACGGCGGTGATCGCGGTCGGCGCGGCTGGGCTCCTGACCGCCGCCCTTGCGACGCTGGCCGTCATCGACGGCTGGACCTTCGAGCGGTGTCGAGCCTGGCCGATCCGTCGGCCTTGCACCGTCACCTCC
>NZ_CAKJTR010000008.1:26218-40786 GCF_917627355.1 Protofrankia sp. Cj3
TCCCGCAGCTGGAGCCGGGCGCGAGCGGTGGCCTTCACAGCCGGCTCTGGCGTGTCACTCGTTGCGGGGGCTCGTCTTCGATGGCGGGGCACCCTGCCGGCTGGGTGGGATGTGAGCCCTCCCTGCCGACAGGGTGTTGGGCGCGGGGCCTCTACGCGGGGCTGGGTCAGGCCGGGGTGATCTGCTTGGCGGTGGTGTAGCGGGCGGCGACGTCGGCCCAGTTGACGATGTCCCACAGGGCGGTGACGTAGTCGGCCTTGACGTTCTTGTACTGCAGGTACCAGGCGTGCTCCCAGGCGTCGAAGGCCAGCAGCGTGGTGTTGCCGATGCCGACGTTGCTCTGGTGGTCGTAGACCTGCTCGACGAGCAGGCGGCCGGAGAGCTGGTCGTAGGCGAGGATGCCCCAGCCGGAGCCCTGGACGGTGGTGGTGACGGCGGTGAGCTGGGCTTTGAAGCTGTCGAAGGAGCCGAAGGACTCGGTGATGGCGTCACCGAGGGCGCCGTCGGGCTTGTCGCCGCCGTCCGGGGAGAGGTTCTGCCAGTAGATGGAGTGCAGGATGTGGCCGGAGACGTTGAACGCGAGGGTCTTCTCCAGGCCGACGATCGCGCCGAAGTCGCCCTTGTCGCGGGCTTCGGCGAGCTTGTCCAGGGTGGTGTTGGCGCCGGCGACGTAGGTCGCGTGGTGCTTGTCGTGGTGCAGTTCGATGATCTGGCCGCTGATCGCCGGCTCCAGCGCGGCGTAGTCGTACCGCAGGTCGGGCAGGGTGTAGACGCTCACCTGGTCGTCCTTCGCTGGTTGGTGGTGGACGATGATCCGCGGGTGTGCGGACCGTCGGTGTGGTTCGTGGGCGAGGAGATGCCGTCAGCCGCTCTCGGCCGAGCCGGCTGGCCTGGCGGGTCCGGCGGTGCCGGAGACGTACGTGCGCTGGATGTCGCGCAGGATGTCCCGTGCCGCGAGGTCTGATCCCGAACGGTCGGCGAGATCGTTCAGGGTGATTCCGCACAGGGTTGCCAGCCCGAGTACGAGCTCGGCCATGGCCGCTGCCGGGTTGATGCGCTGTGCGCCGTCGGTCATCACCCGCTGGACGCTCTCCCAGAAGAAAGCGGGGTCGTCGACGGAGTCGGTGTAGGCGGTCATGATCTCGATCGCTACCGGCAGGCACGCCGCCATTGGGTCGGTAGGGATGCTTCCCACAGATCCTGCTCCCTTGGTCGGCCTGCGACTGAACATTAGTTGCCTAAGATTCGCAGTTGCAAACTAGAGGAGCTTGTCAGGGGTGTCGAGGTGGTCGCGGCTTCTTCCGTGGACGCCACGGCGCGGGCACGTTGCCAGATCCGACTGATCGTCTGACTTGGGATGGCGAACCACAGCCGACCGTCCGGCCCGGTACCGAACCGCTCCAGGTACGCAGGAGCGCGGTCAGCCGACCCAGGTGACGCGGAGCACGGTGATGGTGATCCAGCGGTCTTCGATGGTGTAGAGGATGACGCCCCAGCCATCGCCGAACGTCGCCGTCCACTGGTCCTCAGGCTTGCTGTAGATGCCGTGCGCGCGGGGGTCGGCCACCAGGCGCCCCAGCGCCGTATCGAGCTGGTGGCGTGCTTCGGCGGACAGCGAGTCCCGTTGCTCACGGGCGTAGTCGACCCAGCGGACGGCGTAGGTGGCCATCAGACCGTGCGGGATGGCGCGTATGGATGGCCAGGCGGGTACCAGGTTTCAGCGATCACAGTGGGGTCGCCGGCGGCGATGCGGCGCCGGTCGGCGTTGATGCCGGCCTGGATCTCCGGGTTGGCGCACAGCAACGCCTGCGGCCACCAGCGGTCGATGACCTTCTGCGCGGCAGCGAGGTCGAGGTCATCATCGACGCGGGCGAGCGCGGCGCGGAACTCAGCTTCGAACTCGGCGCGGCGGTCCGGATCGAGCGCGGCGCGGACCGCCGGTCCGGTCCGTTCCACCCGGTTCCGGACCCCGTAGATCGGGGTCGTCACGTCGGCGCTGCCCATTTCACCATTGTGCGCGCACCCCACCCACCTCAACCTGGGTGGCCGCACCCACCTTTCGATCGGGAGAGCCCGCGATCGCCAGGCGCGAGGCCGGCCTGTGCGTCGAGGCGTGAGCCCCCCGGCTGCTCGACGCGCCGCATGGGACACGTGGCGGTTTCAGGGAGTCAGCCCATCACGCTAATGGTCAAGTACTCACGCCGTCACAGGCGGGCACGACATCCCGTCAGTCGCGGTCTGTGCCTTCGGATTGGAAGAGTAGATCCTGGTAGGCGCGGCGGTATCGAACGTGTCTGCTCTTGAGGCTGCTACCGACGATGTCGACCGAGCCTTCGTCCCGCATGATCTTCAGCCACCGTCGGATGGTCTGGTCGCGCAGACCGGTCCGGGCAACGAGTTCGGAGCGTGAGAGAGTCTCGTTTCCGAGGGCGACGAGCAGCTCCGGTCGGCGGTCGGCCCGAGAGGACTGGCCTTTCGTTGAGGTTGTTCGCCAGGACAGCTGGTACCTGGCCCAGCGGCGGGTTCCGGTCTGGGTGACGAGTTCGCGAGTGACCAGGTCCCGAAGTTCGCTGGTGGCGACACGGGAGTCGACGCCAGTCGCGTTGCGGTAGGCGCGATTGTCAAGGATTTCTTCCTGGCGTAGGAGCGCGAGGGCGACGCATTGGCTGTCGGTCAGGCCCTTCTCACCCAACCCGGTGATCCAGGCGACGGTCTCCTCGCCGAGCAGGGTGTGGTTGGGGAAGACGACGACAAACGACGAGATCTTGTCGTTGAAGTCCGGTGGGCTCATTCCCGCGGTGAGCAGCGAGTCGAGCATGGCACGGATGCCCGACCCGCGGTTCTCGCAGACGGTGCGGGTCCCGCCGGGCAGCGGGACATCTTCGAGGATCTTGATGAGGGTGGCGTTGCGGGCTGAGGAGACACCGTCTTCGCCGAGACTGTCGACTGTGACAGGACCGAACAGACCGCCCGGATTACGGATCACCAGGCGGTCGGGTACATCTCGACCTGGACTTGGGCGCCTCGAGCGCCCCCGGACAGGTCGCGGTGGACCAGTGCGTTGACCACGGCTTCACGCAGAGCGGTCTCTGGGTACTCCCAGACGTCCTGCCGACCCGCACCCCCGACGACAGCCCGACGAGACATGTTCCGGCGGACGGTGGCCAACGTGTCGCGGACCATGACCGGGACCGGGCCTTCCAACGTCACGTTGTCCAGGAACCTCTCGGTGGACCGGCCGCCGGTCTCGGTCGGGTAGTGGACGAAGGTGACCATCAGCTGCGGGAATTGCTCCTGCGGATACCTGCCCAGGGCGAGCAGGCCTCCCAGCGACGCCATGTCCTCGCCGCTGTCTCCAGTCACGAGCACCTTGGCGCGACGCAGCACAGCCAAGCGGTCCAAGTCCTTGAACGCGTAGGGCCTGCTGGTCCTCAGCCGGGCGACCAACGCATCGACCATGGCCGCATCCAGATGATCGAGACCAACGCCAGAGACTGTTTGCTCGTCCTCACGAGGCTGACCACGTGAGGAGAGCATCATCTGGACCTCGTAGGCCGACAGCCGACGATCACCGTCGCAGACCCTGACGTAGCTACCCTTGGTGATGCCGGCCCCACGCGAGTAGCAGGGCTTCCGTGCGGGATCGAGCTCGGGGACCTCGGCGACCAGGATCTGGGCGCCCTCGAAGTCGTGGACCTTGATCAACGGTCGGAGCGGCGGTTCCATGTCCTCGGAGCACATGGAACCAAGATCAGCCGCGAGCCTCGCCGGATCGGGAAGTCCCGTCGGTGCGAAGCCCTGGGTCTCGTCCAGACCAAGGACGACCACACCGCCTCGCGTGTTCGCGAACCCGGAGAGAGTCTCGCGCAGCGACTTCGGCAGTCCGCCGTGGGCCTTCTTCACCTCCACGTCGGCGATGTCCGTACCGATGGCGCGAAGGTTGTCGACGATCTCCGCGAGCTCGACGTCGAGCGTCCATCCTCCTCACCAGCTAACACACTAGCTAGCATGATAGTTGGCATGAACTGCGGCCGGGTGCCGGTGTCGGGTGTCCGGCCGACCGGCCGCCGACGGTTCCAGTGGTGGACCGGGCTGGGCTGTGGCGCGTCTGTGTCGGGTGCTGCTGGATGCCCATGGGAAGATTCGGTCCTGCCCGGCAGCGTCTGCCGCATGACCTGGCCTCGGCCACCGTGGTGGCTCACGCCGTCTGGAGGGCTTGGTCGGCGAAAGCCGTGAAGATCGAGTCAAGTTGACGTATCGTGACGACTACCCGCTCCACAGCGCGACCTTCAGGCGCACCTGACCAGCACTTTCGGCGTTAAGCCCCGGTCATCATTACTAGGCGTAGCGGGCGGCGGCGGTCGGCCGGCGGATCGCAGGTCCCTGCGTAAGCCTGCGTTCTGACCGGGGCGACAGCGCACATGCCTCGTCGGGCTGGGGCGGAGCCCTGTTAGCGCGACAGCAAGGGCAAGGCGGCGGCCTCCCTGTTCTTCCGCGTGGGTCAGGCATCGCAGATGAGGGCGCAGGCGGCGACAGCGGGCCGGTAGTGATGCACTCCGCCGCCACACCGTCTGCCCGTAGCCCCCACCGATCGGCCCTGAACGCCGCACCCTGGAAACGAACCCGTGCAGCGAAAAACCGACATAACGAACAATCGGCAGAGCAATCTAATAACCTGAGGTAGCCGAACGATTCGGCTGGCGCTATCAGCGCTGGTCCCGAAATAGCTTTATCAGCTACACTTGATAGTCAAACAACTACAGAGGGTGCCCCCAACGGGATTCGAACCCGTGCTACCGCCTTGAAAGGGCGATGTCCTAGGCCGCTAGACGATGGGGGCGGGCGACGGCGACCGGGCCAAGCTACAACCCACCCGCAGTGTCAACCGTTGGGAACACTGCAAGCATAGGGGTGCCGGGCCGCTGGAGACAAACGGGCTCTATGCCGGTCCCGGCCATGGCCTCGCAACCACCGGGCTCCACAACCCGCCCAGCCCTCGTCGCGACGCCACGCACTCTGTTGCCGGTTACTCTTAGGCGTCGGCCAGTGCCGGCAGCGGGTTGACCCAACGATAGCGCGGGAGGAAGAAGGCCCGCACCGGACGTCCACCGATGGCCAGGTTGTGGGTGATCGGAACCGATCCGGCCGGATACGCCACATCGAACGACAGCGTCACGTCATCGGCTCGTTCCAGGGGGGTGTTCGGGTCGTAGACCCAGAGGGTGACAGCGGTTTGTCGCTGTTCGTAGGCGTATGCCAGCAACTGGTGGTTGGCCCCGAGCTGGAACGGGTCGTACGAGCGCAGTGTGATGACTCCGAGTGGGGCCAGCACGCCGCGGTCGAGGTCGAGCCGCAGCCGCGGCCACTCGTTCACGACCGTGATGCGCCGGCTACCGCGTACCGTCAGCGAGGACCGCGTGGTGTCCGTGTCCGGAGTCGCCATGAGCTGGTAGTAGCGGACAACACCGCGCGGGATGTCGAAGCTGTCAAACAGCCGGCGAACGATGTAGCGGTACAGCGGTGAGCCCGGCGGCGGTGGTTCCTGCAACGCCGGTGGGGTCAGGCTCGCCTCGAAAAGATCACGCGCCGTATAGATCATGCCGCCGCACAGGCCGCGGCTGGCGTCACCGATCGGTACCTGCCCGATACCCGGAATATTGATCTTCAGGACGGGCTGCTTCGGAAAGTCGTTGATGAAGGGCAGCCCACCGCTGCTCGGGCGAAATCCCTCCACCGCGCCATGAGCGTCGACCATCTCGCCTCATCTCCCGCACAACCGTGTCGCCTGGGAATGACAGCCGTCTGGGAATGATGCCCCAGGCGCTCGTCCGTACCGCCAGGCGGGCCGTGATCGGCTGGTCCGGCGCCCACCAGGGAGAAGGCACGGACGCGATCGACGCTCCAGCAGACCCGCCCCAGTGGTGACAGCCAGGTGACCGGGACCGCCCAGGTGGGTATGCCAGCCGGTATGAAGCATCGTCCCGAAGGCATTCCCGCAGCCCAGCTGTCGGACGAGGACCTCACCCGTGAAGTGGGCCAGCTGCACACGACCCGTCACGATGCGTTCCTGCACGGCAGCAGGGATGCGTTCGACACACATACCGCCCGGATGCTGAGCCTCGAGTACGAGTATCTACGCCGTTTCGCGGCGGTCATCGGGCCGGACCCGCGGCGCACCCGAGCCGGCAGCCGTCAAGCCGCCGAGGCGGGCCGTGTCAGCTCGTGACGGCCGTCAGTCGTGCGGCCATCAGCTCGTAACGGCTGGTCGCGATGGGGCCATCAGCTCGTGATGTCCCGGGTGCCGAACACGATCCGGGCAATGATGATCATTGCTGCCCCGTAGCCGCTCTCGAGCACCAGCCCACGTCTGATGTTCACCCAGCTCATGGGTGCACGGAACAGGTCGACGAACCCCATCCAGTAGTGGGTCGGCAGGTATGGCTGGATCGCGGCGGCAGCCGGCAGCTGATCGAGGACTCCCGCGGTGACGAGGACACCGAGGGCTCCGAGTGTCGCCGCGAGCGGCGTAGCGGTGACCACCGACAGGAACAGCCCGATGCCGACGATGCCGAGCATGGACGCGGCCACGAACAGCGCTGAAAGCGCGATCCGGATGCCTGCCTGCGACAGGGAGAGAGGAGGCCCAGCGCCGGACAGCGGCCGGATGGGGGCCAGCCCGAACAGCCCCCAGCCGACCACGAAGGAGGTCGTGATCACCGCCGTCACCGCGATCACCAGATAAACCATGATCCCGGCGAGCTTCGCGGCCAGTAGCCGGCCCCTGCCAACCGGCCGGATAACCAAGTAGCGCAAGGTCCCCGCGTTGGCCTCGCCAGCGATCGCCTCACCGGCCAGCAGCAGTACCGCCACCGGTAGGAACAACGGCAGGATGAGGGCGAGGGCCGCGACCGGAAGCCACGTCCCGTTGTGCACGACCTCCGCGAGGAAGGCTGGACTTGCGGTGCTCGACCCTATTCCGCTAATTTTCAAAAAAAGTGCGACGATCACTGGAAGTGCCGCGAGCATCAGCACTGACATCCACGTCCGCCGTCGTACCAGCAGGATCCGGAGCTCGACGCGGATCATCGGTCATCCAGGATGGATTCCAGGTCACCGGCTGGATCATTGCCGGTCAGTTCCAGGAAGACATCCTCAAGTGATCGTCGTTCCACCACCAGTTCGGAGACGCGCACACCGGCTGAGACCAGCGCGGCGTTGAGCGCCATCGGGTTCTGCGTCCGGGCGACCAGGGAATGCCCGTCGCGGGCCTCGAGCACCCGTTCGAGCAGGTGCGCCGCGAGGTCGGAATCCGGGGTACGCAGGGTGACCCGGCCGGTCGGCCCGCACAACGTGTCAAGGGAGTCATGCGCGACCAGCCGGCCATCACAGATGATGGCTGTCTCGGTGCAAAGCATCTCAACCTCCGAGAGCAGGTGCGACGAAAGGAAGACGGTCGTTCCCTCGGCGTTCAGCTCAAGCAGCAGATCACGAATCTCCCGGATGCTCTGTGGGTCGAGACCGTTTGTCGGCTCGTCCAGTATCAACAGACGAGGCCGGCGCAACAGGGCCGCGGCGAGGCCGAGCCGTTGTTTCATCCCGAGTGAGAACCTGCTGATCGGCCGGTCGTCGATGGCGCCGAGCCCGACCCGGTCGAGGGCGTCCTCGATCCGTCTCCGGCGGCTGCGTCGAGCACCGCCGCGGCCGGCCGCGTCAAGCGCGGACAACTCGACCCGGGCCGACAGAAAAGTGTGGAACGCGGGAGCCTCGACCAGCGCACCGATCTTGGGCAGTACCTGCCGAGCGTGGCGGGGCATGCTCCGGCCGAGAATCTTGACGCTACCGGCGCTCGGGCGCACCAGGCCGAGCAGCATGCGGACAGTCGTGGACTTGCCCGAACCGTTGGGGCCGAGGAACCCGAACCGGTCACCGGTCGCCACCTGGAGGTCGAGGCAGTCCACCACGGTCCGGTGCCGGTAGCGTTTGGTCAGGCCGTCCGCGTGGATCGCGAACGTCATCCCGGTTCTCGCGTAACGTCGACAGGTTTGAGTTGCTGACTGGTGCTGGGGACGCCAGGCTGTCCCAGGACAGTGCCCGCCTGCCGGACGATATTGAAAGCGCCGGGCATGCGGCAACCACGCGGCGCGGTTGATGAGGCAGCCGCGCCGGCTGCCAGCGTGTCCAGCGGATGCTGGCCCAACGCGCGGCGGCAAGATGATCGCAAGGTAGGCACTGTGCCTACTAGTAAAGCGGTGCGGTCTTATGTCATCGACAGTTGGGTAGGGCTTGACTCGCGTGTCGCGCCGGAGTGATCGAGACGGCTCTGGCGCATTGGGCGAGGACAGGGCATAGCGGACCTGCCCCGGGCGCTCTAAGAGCACCCGGCAATAGGGGCGTGGATCAAGGAGCGGGGCTGGGGTGCGTGCATCGCGAGGCGGAGGAGGGAGCCACCCTGGTGTTGGGTGGTGACCGACGACAACACAGCGAGGTGCGTGCCCCAGCCCCGCGACGCCGCGTCCCCTATTGCCGGTCGCTCTAAGTGCCGACCACTAAGCGGCGGGCCTGTCCAGGCGAGACACGCTCACGACGTATCCATCCGGACCGGGTGGCGGTCCGCCGCGGTCTCTTGTGTGATCTCGTTGCGCAGCGCCTTCAGCGCACTGACGTAGATCTCCGAGAAGGTGGGGAAGGGCTGGATGACATCGCGCAGCACCTCGAGCGGCACGCGGGCGCGGATGGCCAGGGTGGCCTGCTGCAGCCACTCGCCTGCCTCGGGGCCGAGCGCGTAGGCGCCCGTCAGCCGGTCGCCGTCGCTGCACAGCGTCAGGAAGCCGTTCGACCTGGCGTAGGCGTGGGTGTAGGTGGCTGTCTTGGACACCTCGGACACCAGTGCGGTCGCGGTGAACCGGCCCTCGGCGGCGCCGACCGCGGCCGCCTGTGGGTCGGTGTAGACCACGTCCGGAACAGCCTCGTAATTGGCCTCGCGGGGCTCACCGAGGATGTTCGCGGCGACGACTTCGCCCTGGTACTTGCCGACATGGGTCAGCAGCCGCACCCCGGTGACGTCGCCGATGGCCCACAGGCGCTCACCGGCGCGCAGGTAGGCGTCGACCGCGACGCCGCGCCGGTCGGCCTGGACACCGAGCGTCTCCAGGCCGATGCCGTCCACGCGGGGACGCCGGCCGGTGGCGACCAGCAACCGGTCGCCACGTAGCTCGCGGCCGCTCTCGAGGGTCAGCACGTAATCCCCGCCGTCGCGTCGCGCCGCGGCCGCCCGCGCGCCGAGGAGCAGCTCGACGCCGTCACGGCGCAGAACCTCACCGAGCGCCTCGCCGAGTGGCGCGGGCTCGCGGGCCAGCACGTGTCCCGCGCCCTCGACGAGGGCCACCTCGCCGCCCAGCCGGCGCACGGCCTGAGCCATCTCGACACCGACCGGCCCACCGCCGACGATCAGCAGGCGGCGCGGGACGGCCTTCATGCCGGTCACCTCGCGGTTGGTCCAGACACCGTCCAACTCGCGCAGGCCCGGGACCGGCGGCATGACCGGATCTGAGCCGGTCGCCAACACCACATGCGCCGCCGCGTAACGCCGGCCGTCGACCTCGACCACGCCGGGCCCGCTCAGGCGCCCGGTGCCGCGGATCAGGTCGATGCCCTTGCTCGCCAGCCAGGCCTGCTGCCCGGCGTCGGAGTGGTCCGAGACCATGAAGTCGCGATAGGCCAGCGCGCCCGCGACATCCACTCGCGCGGTGGCTCCCACCTCCCGCGCCTGACACACCGCCTCGCCGGGGCGCAGCAGCGTCTTGGACGGGATGCACGCCCAGTACGAGCACTCGCCGCCGACCAGCTCCCGCTCTACCAGCGCCACCCGTAGGCCGCCATCGGCCAGCTCGCCAGCGCAGTGCTCGCCCGGTGAGCCGCCCCCGACGACGATCACATCGTAGTCGCGGCCGGTCATCCGCCAGCCACCCGCACGTCCCGCGCGCCCACCATGTACCGCGCATACCAGTCTGGCCAGTCCGGGCCGGCCCGCCCGATCTCTTTCTCGTGCCTGCCGGGGACGGCCGCCGTAAGCCCCGTGCCGAGTGCCACGCAGAAATTCTTGGCTCGATCCACATCGGATACCGGCAGCGGCACCACCTCAGGTCTTATATTAATGATCTTGCTCCTGTTCTGTTGGCGCCGGTGGCTGTGCCAATGGCAATGCCACCGAATCGGGTCTGGGACCCAGGCTCGCGCCACCCATTGTCAAAGTCCAGGAACGCCTGGCGCATCACCCACAGGACGTGAGCCGTCGGCGCCGTCTCGGGACCATCTGCTCGAATGCTGTCAGTCTCACGGGCCGAGATGCGCCGGATCCGTCCGCGATACCGGAGACGACCGGTAACGTCCTGCATGCCGGACTGCGCTGGTCCGGGAGGTTCGAGCCGGTTGAAGAGGGGTTCGCAGTGGAGAGCGTGCAGGCCACCGAGTTCGGGCCGTTGGCGGCGCTGGCCGGGGAGTGGGAGGGCGACGAGGGCCTCGACGTGGCCTTCTCGAACGCCGAGGGCCGCATCGTCGAGACGCCGTTTCGTGAACGTATGTCGCTCAAGCCGTTCGGCCCGGTGGCGAACGGCCCGCAGGTGCTGTATGGCTTGGACTACCGCACCGCCGCGTGGCGCGCAGGGGAGGAGAACCCCTTCCACACCGAGGTCGGTTACTGGTTGTGGGACGCCGTTGCCGGCCAGGTGATGCGTTGCTTCAATGTGCCCCGTGGGCAGAGCGTGCTGGCTGGCGGCACAGCGGCGCCGGACGCGACCGCCTTCACCATGCGGGCGGAGGTGGATTCGGAGACGTACGGGATCCTGTCCAACCTCTATCTGGCGAAGGCCGCCCGCACGATCGGTTTTGAGGTCACGGTGACAGTGCGGGCCGATGGCGTCTTCGCCTACAGCGAGAAAACATTGATCACCCATGCCCGCTGGGATGGCGTGATCGAGCACACCGACCGCAACGTGCTGCACCGTATCGTAGGCTGAGCGGAAACAGTGCCCCGGCGAATGGCCCCGGCGAGCGGTTCCCAACAGCCGGTTCTCGGTGACAGCGGCCAGCGCCGCGCTCGATTTCGTGGCCAACCGCCGCCGTGCTGAACAGGTGCTCGGCGTCTCGTATGCCTTCGGGGCTGGTCCGGATATCGCCGATCAGGAGATTTCTGGGCGTCCGCCCGGGTCAGCGAGCGGGAAAAGTGTCGTGCAGCGCGCGGAGAATCTCTCCGTGCGCTGCCTCGATGTTCCCGCGGGGAAACCGGATCTCCTGAATCCCGGCGAGGTTGGAGAACTCCTCGACGCCTTCTTCCCGGATGATGATTGCCTTTTCGAAGCCCAGTCTGCCCTGGAAAAGGCCGGTCTCGTGAACCACGTTCTGGCGCGACCGGACGGTACCGAAATGCGTCTCGTCGTCCGCGGTGTGGAGGAGTAACGCGAAGTCCGCCTGCTGGAGCATCTCCCACACGACGTGCGCCGCCGACCGGCCGTAGCGGGGCGCGCTCTCGAAGGTCACCACTCGGAAACCGAACTCGGACAGGTAGTCCTTGAGGATGCGCCACAGCTGGTTCGGCCCGCCGTGCCCGATGAAGATCGTAGGTTGCCGCCCGCCAACCGCCCGTCCTTCGGGAGCTGTTTCGGGCTGGCGAGCACGCGGCACCGCCGAGCTCGAATCGTCGATCACCTCGAGAATAGTACGGGACATCCGTTCGTCTGGTAATTCGACGACCAGCTTCGCCCGCGGCGGGCGGAAGCGGTAGTCGAAAGAAAAATCGAAGAGCTCATACCGCGGCCCGTTAATGCTGATCTTGCCATGCTCGGACTGCTCGGGGTCATATGTGCTGAACCAGGCCGGCCGGAACACCAGCGCGTCCCCGCTGGGTGTGGACAGCCGCCGGGTAACGGGCCGGGCGGGTGTCCCCGACGGATAGAGTTCCAGTGCGACGACGGTGATCTCCACGTCATCGCGGCCGTGGTCGTCCTCCCAAGCGGCTTTCACGAACTCGTACCACATGTCATAGGCGCTCGCGAGCTGAGCGTCCGGCACACGGACAGCCATGTCGACTGCGGCCCTTGGCATTCAGGAACGTCCTTTCCCCGCTGGCACCGGCCAGATTACTCTGCCGGTCCTCGAGCGGTGCACGCCGTGTGCAAGCGGCGTAAAAGATGGCCCTGTCGACGGGCGACAGGCGTCGGCCGGGCCGATGCTGGCCAGGTGGTCAGGAACAGGCGAAGATGAGGAGGTGGTCATGCCAAGTGAGGCTCAGCCGATCGGCGCACTCAGCCGGAGCGGTTTGAAGATCAAAAAACTGTCCGAGCTCAGTGAGCCTGTGCTGGAGTCCTTCTACACAGAGGTCCTGACACCGGCCTTCCCGCCGGACGAACTCATTACCTGGGACGAACTGCGCGGGGCCGCCGCCGACCTGGGCCCCGGCGCGCTGGTCCTCGATGGTGAAACCCCGCTGGGGGGAATGCTGGGTGAGATCTACCCCCGATCCGGGGTGCTCCTGCTCAGCTACATCGCGGTGCGGGCCGACGCGCGCGGTCGCGGCATCGGCCAGACGCTGCTCACCGATGTCATCCCCCAGTGGCGGGCGGCCATCCGGCCGTCGTTGGTGATTGCCGAGATCGAGGATCCGCGTTTCCACCAGCCGAATGTTTACGGTGACCCGGCGGCCCGGCTCAGGCTGTACCAGCGGACGGGCTCCAGGCTTCTTCCTATGCCGTTCTTCCAGCCGTCTCTGCGGCCTGGCATACCGCGGGTCTTTGACATGCTGCTGATCTGTCCAGGCGAAACCATGCCGACAGTGCCGGCAAGGACCGTGAGCGCTTTCCTCGACGAGTACTTCGAGCTGTGCGAGGGGAGCGAGGCCCGTATTGTTGACCCCGATTATCAGGAGCTGCGGCGGTTCGCCGAGCGGGGCGATGGTGACAGGCTCCCCCTGTGGCCGCTGGACCGTGTGCGGGAGATACCGAGATTCACCGAGGCTGGTTAGTGACGGGTTCACCGCACATCGTGCTCGTCGACGGGGATGACACGGCTGTCGGCATGCTGATGGACGCTCACCACCGGTTTGCCGTCCTGCTCGCGGCGGCGGTCGGGGCGCGTCCCGCCGCGGCCGCGCTGGTTGAGCGCGCCTGGGTCGACACCGTCGCCGCGGCCCTGACCCAGGTGGGAACACCACTCCCAGGGGTCCGGGCGAGTCTGCTCGATGCCCTCCTGCGGCTGTTGCGGGAGCATGACCAACTCGATGACACCGATCCCGTCGGCGAACCGCTGACGGGATCACGAGCGGGCTTTTTCCTGCCTCCAGATGACCGCTGGGCGGGATGGTGGGACACCGGCCTGCCGTCCTGGCCAGCTGGCCAGGTACCCACTGCCGACCAGGTGCTTCACGCCGTGCGCCGCCTTCCGCCGCGCCAGCGGACGCTTCTCATCCTCCGGGACGCGGCAAAGCTGTCGGTGACCGAGACCGCTCACATCATGGGCGTGCCAGCGGAGGAGCAGGGCAGGCTCCTCGACGGCGCTCGGGAGGCATATGTGGCGCATCTTGATGAGGAGGTCAGGGCCGGTGACAGCGGTGATCTGGACGGCCGCGGCCGGAACGCCGGAGGAGAGCAGTGCTGAGGGCGCTGGACGTCAGCTGTGACGTTATTTTCGACCTGGTGGGTGCCTGGTACGACGGAGAGCTGACCGAGGGCGATCAGAGCGCGTTTGAACAGCATCTGCTCTTCTGCCCGCCTTGCCTCGCCTACAGCGAACGGGCGCGCCGGTCGCTGGTGGCGTTGACAGCGGCGGCCACGGCAGTGGTGCCCGCGGGGCTGGCGGCCCGGGTCACGGCGGCGGCGCTGGCCGCCGCCAGGCCTTCGGGTGTGCGGAGAGAACAACGATGAGCTACTACAAGTTTCTCCGTCCGGCGGGGACAGGCCCGTTCACCGGTTACCCCTGGGGGGCGACGCGGGGCAGGTGGGTGCAGGCCAGCCCGGTCATGCCGTGCAAGGCCGGCATCCACGCCTGCCGGGTAGAGGATCTGCCCTACTGGCTCACCGAGGAGCTCTGGCGGATCGATCTCGATGAACCGCTCATCATCGGCGCGAACAAGGTCGTGGCCAGACGTGGTCGTCTCGGCATGCGGGTTGCGGAATGGACGGGCGAAACCGCTCGGGAATTCAGCGTCGCCTGCGTCTGCCGGGTCGCCCACCACGCTGGCGCTGAGCTCCGGGACGCGGGGCTGCCTTCGCTCGCCGAAGATATCGAGGCCGCCGCGGCGGCCTTCGCCCAGGCCGGAAGGGGCGATGTGCTCGACGCGCCGGCTCGTGCGGGGGCTGAGGCGCCCGTCCGGGAACCGGGTTCCACAGCCAACCTGCTGTCGGCATACGTGATCGACGCGCTTGAATCGCTCGACGCCGACCCTCCCGCGGCTGTCGCCTACATCGGGGCGCGGGCCGCCAACCAACGTAGTGCTGTGATGGAAAGCGACCCATATGTCACTGAACGTCGCTGGCAGGCGTTGTGGCTTGCAACCCGGCTGGGGCTGCCCGCCCCGTT
>NZ_CAKJTR010000008.1:40909-43497 GCF_917627355.1 Protofrankia sp. Cj3
CCCCCGCAGCCCCCGCAGCCCCCGCCGTTCACGTCGTGACGCGCCGTGTCGTGAGGTGCGTTCAGCCGAGGCGGAGCAACTCGACATCGGCATCCGAGGGCGGTTCATCCTCGTCGAAGACGCCCCACTCGTCCATGAAGGCGGAGTCCGCCGACCGCAGCTCGGCGGGTTCGGGCGCGCGCGGGAACAGCCAGCCGCGTAGCGCATGTACATCCGAATCATCGAACATCCGGCGGACGTCGTCCTCGCCGGTTTGCCCAGTGCTTGAGAACAGGCGTCTGGCCGGCTCGGTCCGTCGCGTTGCCTCCTCGATACCGGAGCGACTGAAGATTTCGCATAGCCGGGTCACTGTCCGGGTGGTCATCTCCTCGTAGAAAACGAGGTTGTACGCGTCCGGTGGGTGCGGGACGCCCATGAACCGGTAGGCGTGGACGACCGCGCGATAGTAGTCCGCGAATGCCGCGTCGGTGTTTCCCATTGCCCACTGCACGTCCGCGCGTACACGGAAGAGATTTGCGATCAGTTCTTCGTCCCAGTCATCTGTTTGCGCGGCGAGCTGGGCCAGGCGCTGCGCCGAAGAGCTGGCGCGGGCGGTCGCCTCGTCCAGCGCGCCCCGTTCCAGCGCCAGGTCAGCGACTTCGAAAAGCAGCCAGGCGACGTTCCAGTCGTCCGCGAGCTCCTCGAACACGGCCAGCGCCTCGTTGTAGTAGCGGCCCGCGGCAGGGTCAGCCGGGTCATGGAATCGCCTGCTGTGCGCGAGAAATATTTTGATCAGACCGTTGACCCGCCCCAGCTCTCGTTCCTCTTCCGCGGTGGCGTCGACACGTGCGCCACGACCGAGCCCACAGAGGCGTTGCACGAGCAGCAGCCGGTTGCGGATGTCGTTCCAGGGGGCATCGGTCTTGAGATAGCCAGGCGGGTAGTTGTCCAGCACGAAGGCCAGTGCCTCGCCCAGCTGGTCGTCCGGGTTATGCTGGGTCGCGGCGGCTATGGAGCCGACGTTCCCGGCGAGTGAGTCCTCCTGGTGCCAGGTACGCTCCCAGTCCTCCAGCAGCCGTCGGTTGTACTCGAACGGGCAGTAGCACCCCCACCACCAGAAGGCTTCCAGAAACACGAGCGCGAAGCGTGCCCGGGTGATCGTGCGGTTCCGGGACACCCGCCGGGCGTGGAACAGCCACTCCCGTTTGTATGCCTGCCAGCGGGGATGTTCGTAGCGATACCAGGAACTGTAGGCGCCAGTCGTGTCGTCCTCCCATTCCGACACGAGGCGGAAGTAGTGCCGGGAGGCTTTCTGATGGAGATCCTGCCAGGTGCGGGGATGCATGGTCCGCAGTTCCCGGCTCAGTGACAGGCGGATGAACTCGTGCAGACGGAAACGGTCGGACGGTTCGTCGGCGACCGCGAGTATCTGCTCGGCAATGCCGTACCCTTTAAGGGTCTGGATGACATTTCCGACATCGGGATGCTCGTTGTCGTCTTCCGTCAGTAGTTCCGCGAGTAACGGTTCGTCGAAGGTGTTGACCACGGCGCAGGCATGGACGGCTCTGGACAGCCGGGCATCCCGGACGGCGTCAACGATGAGACGGACGAGACCGGCCCATTTCTCCCACGGGTCGTCAGGCAGCCGTTGCAGCGTTCGCCGCAGGTCCGCCGCCTCAAGTTTGTCCGGGCCCGTCTCGCCGACCAGGTTCGCCGCCAGCGACAGGCCACCGGGATGCCCCGCCGTGAAGTCGTGGACGACATCGGCGACACCTGGCCGCAACGCACCGTGAAAGGTCTGGTCGAGGTAGGAGACGACTTCGTCGCGGGACAGGTAGGGAAGCTGCCGGACGTGCCATCGATTCGATCCCGCGGTGAACGTGTGCTGCGACGGTATCCGGGCGATGACGACCAGGGTGTTCGTCAGGCGCAGCGCCATACGTGCCAGCCAGTACCCCATCTCGTCGTCGGCGATGCGTTCGAAGGAATCCATGGTGATGAGGATGTGCCGACGCCGGCTCCACTCCGCCCAGCCGCTGACGAAGGCGTCGTCGATGGCGGACTGTGCCTGGCGGATCCGGGCCTTGACAGTCTCGGGCTCGTCGCCTCCGGCTGGGTCATGCGGCCCGGTGCGTTCGGCTTTCGGCGCGCCACCGAGCAGCCGCGTTTCGCGCTCGCACAGTTGGCGGAAAGCGTCGAACTCCCGCGCCCGGGTTCGGTCCGTCACCCGAAGCATCAGTTCCCTCGTCCGGGCGAAGGTCTCCCACAGGACGGGGGCTGACGCGCGGGGGCCGAAGGCGTCCCGAAAGCCTTCGCGCCGGAACGCGGACATGTCCTCGTTGAAGATGTACAGCCGGTTGACGCCGTCAACCCGGCTGACCAGCTGCCGGATCAGCGCGGATTTACCCAGGCCGTGAACGCCGACGAGGTCGATCACCGACCCTTCGCCCCGGGTGAAGAGCAGGCGTAACGCCTCGGCCAGTTCGGCTTCCCGGCCGACGAAAAGATCCATACCGTCCCCTCTGGCAACGCTGGATGGGGTTTCAGGATCTCATCACCCGAGCGGTTGTATCTGGCGTAGGTACAAACACCGTGCCGCGGTATGGCCA
>NZ_CAKJTR010000008.1:44115-51728 GCF_917627355.1 Protofrankia sp. Cj3
TTAATTGATCATGGATCTGTCGCGGGTGCCCTGCCAATGTGCCCAGTGCACGCCGGCTGGACGACGCCCGGCTGGCCGCCGTTTTCCCTCCGCCAGCAGGCCCTCCGGCCTATGTACCCACGCCGTCGCCACCTCGGGCTGAATCCTTCGTGAAAGCATCAGGTTAGCGGTGTGTAAAAATTCTGTCTCCGAATATCATCGGTGGCCGGCGGATGATTCCGCCGTAGGCCGTCAGCCCAGCTCACCAGGCAGACATGCCGGTAGAACATCGGATGGTGCTCACGGCAGGCAGTGGGCCTGGGGACGGCAGGGCCATTCAGCCGCGTGATTCAGGCCTCACAGATTCAATTCTCACTGCGTATAGCCGACTCGTGGGATGGACTTGTGTCAGGTACGAGAATCGCGAAAGAAGGCCGAGAGCCACATGAATCCGCAGTCGCTCACCACGTATAGCGCCCGCCAGACAACCGATGTCGTCCTCATAGGCGCGGGAGTCATGAGCGCCACACTCGGTACCCTACTGCACAGACTTCAGCCGGACTGGTCGATCGATGTGTACGAAAGACTGCCCGGAGTGGCCGAGGAGAGTTCGGATCCATGGAACAACGCGGGCACCGGTCATGCGGCGCTTTGTGAGCTGAACTACACCAGTGAGCTCCCGGACGGCAGCATCGATGTCCGGAAGGCCGTCACCATCAATGAACAGTTCCAGGTGAGCCGCCAGTTCTGGTCGCATCTTGTGGAAGACGGCACAATCACTGATCCGGGAACGTTCATCAATTCGATGCCGCACATGACCTTCGTCCGGGGGGCGGCGGACGTCGACTTCCTCCGCCGACGGTACGAAGCGTTGCGGACCCAGCCGTTGTTTGCGGCCATGGAATTCAGTGACGACCCGGCCGTGATCGAGCGCTGGGCGCCGTTGTTGATCGAACAGCGCAAGCCCGGCGAGCCGATTGCCGCGACCCGTGAGGTGTCCGGCACCGATGTCAACTTCGGCGCGCTGAGCCGGCAGCTCTTTGGCGCGCTGGAGTCGGCTGGGGTGAGGATCCACCTGAACCAGGAGATCAGGAGCCTCACCCAGGCTCCGGACGGCAGCTGGCGGTTGCGGGTGTACCACCGGATGAGTGGGAAAACAAAGGACATAACCGCGCGCTTCGTGTTCGTTGGCGCGGGTGGATGGGCGCTGAAAGTATTGCAGAAATCACGCATACCCGAGGCCAGCGGATTCGCCCTGCTGCCCATCAGCGGCCAGTTCCTCCGCACCGACAACCCGGAGCTCGTCGCCCGGCACCAGGCGAAGGTATACGGCAAGGCGCCGATCGGCGCGCCGCCGATGTCGATGCCGCACCTTGACACCAGAATCGTCGACGGGAAGGCATCGATTCTGTTCGGCCCTTACGCCGGATCGAGCCCGAAGTTCCTCAAGCACGGCTCCGTGTTTGACATGCCGAAGTCCATCCGCCGGCATAACATAATGCCTTTGATCGCCATGGCGAGAGACAACATAGCCCTGGTCGCGCTGTTGCTGAACGCGCTGACCGCGACGCGGAAGAAGAAGATCGAGGAGCTCAGGCAGTTCGTCCCCGGCGGCATGGCCAAGGACTGGCGGATCATCACGGCTGGGCAGCGGGCGCAGATTGTCAAGAAAGATCCACAAAAGGGCGGGATCCTGCAGTTCGGAACAGAGGTGGTCGCCTCGCGCGACGGTACCATCGCCGGGGTTCTCGGCGCTTCCCCCGGGGCCTCAACCGCGGTTCCGATCATGCTTGATCTGCTTGAACGATGCTTCCCCGAGCGTTATGCCGCCTGGCAGGTAGCCTTGAGCGAAATGATCCCGACTTTTGGCCAGCGACTTTCCGACAAGCCAGAACTCGCGGCACGGACGATGGCCGCGACCGCAAAGATTCTTCGTCTGACGGAGATTCCCCGCCCTCTCCCCAGCCGTTCAACGGGCCGATAATGGCTAGCTTGTAAAGATCTCGGCATGCAGACGTGCCCTGGTCACTGTCGGTCGCATGGTAATGATCGACGTTCTTGGCCGCGTTCGGACGCGGTGAGGGCAACCGCTCCATCCGGATATCCGGGGGTACTCGTCCACGTCGAAGCCGGCATGAGGACGACGCACATCCGAAACCGGCGGACTGGCCGCCGCCGGGTGCACCCCCTGCCCTGCCTGAGGCTGATTGGCCGTGCTGGTCAGCCTTGGGCGGAGAGGAGGATGGCCGGAAATCGTGTAACTGCCCAGACTACCCGGATTAGATGATCTGCTGCAAGGCCTTGCAGCAACCCGTGGGCCCGTGAGGTATCAGTCGGAAATCGGACTCGTGTTGTGTCACCTCCGTGTTTTATCGTCTCGGTGCGGACCATCGGGCGTGGTGGGCCGAGCAGTGCTACGGGGGTAGGTCATGCATCGGTCGCTCGGTCGTCAATTGTTCAGCCGTTGGTTCTTTGGTGTTGGGAAAGTAGTTGCCGCGGCGCTTGCGCTTGTGCTACCTCTTGCCGGCTGCCTGGTCACGGGCACAGTTCAACTCCCGTTTCTCCCGGTCGAGCTCGCGATTTCCAGCGATGGATCAATTACTTTAAGTGCAAGTTCGCAGATTGTGACTCCACTGGGGACCTTCAGGCTCCAGGTGTCCGGGGCGAAGAACATTCACGCTCCGTCGGACGGGACCCTGCTCGTCATCCGGCATCCCGTCCGTGGCGTGGCGATGGACAGCTTCTACGGCATTCACCTGCCAGACAAGCTTCGCTTCGTGTTGGACGGTGACTCGAGCATCACGACCAACCGGAACGTCGTGACCCTGAACCTGCGGAACAACGTGCACGGCATCCGGATCCAAAACGTCCAACAGGCGAAGTCCGCGCCGAAGTACGCAACGCAGCAGGTCAGGGTGCTGCCGCCCGCGCCGAAGGCCGCGCCGTCGACATCACCGGCTGCCGCCGGTTCGCCTGCCGCCGCTTCGCCCGCCGCGGTTGCGACCGGCGTTCCATGCCAGGCCGGGTCCGCGACGGCGGCCAGCACGCACGTTGCGTCATCCGCGCCATCGGCCCAGCCCTGTGTGCTGTTGGCGACAGCGGCTCCCGCGAGCCCGAGTGCGCCGCCGACGGCTACGCCGGTGCGGACACCGTCCACCATGCCGTCGCCGGAGGCAACTCCTTCGCGCACTCCCCCGAAGACGGCAGACCCCTCATCGACAGGATCCGTTTCACGATCTCCAGCCCAGGGACTGGCGCAGGCCACTTTGATTTCCCCGCGCCCATGATAGGCGGTGACAAGTCCGAGTTTCCTCGGATGGATTCGGGGTGGGGCCACCGTTTAGAGCGCGTTTGAGATCGTCATTCCGGCTCGCTGATCGAAAGCCCGGTCTCAAACACGCTCTCAACGGGACATGGCCCGGTAACGGCGGACGCTCAGCGATCCGAAGAGCGTGACGAGCACCGCGACCCAGATCACGGTGACCAGTATCGGATGCTCCGTAGGGAAGTCCCCGCTGCCGAAGGGGTTCGGATTACCGAACAGCGCCCGCATCGATGCGGTCAGAGTGCTCACCGGATTCCATTCCGCCACCGGCTGCAGCACACCGGGCAGCGTCTGGACGGGGACGAACGCATTGGACAGGAACGTGATCGGGAAGATCGCGGTGAACGCCACCTGCTGGGCGACCTCGACAGTCGGCACCAGCAGCCCGAGCCAGACTCCGACCCAGGCCATCGCGTAGGCGAACAGGAGCCCAAGAGCCACGGCCGCGAGGAAGTCGACGAGTCCGTTGCGTACCCGCCAGCCGACGATGAGGCCTGTGATCATGAGTACCGCGAGAATCGCGGCGTTGTAGATGACGTCGGAGACGGTGCGCCCGGTCAGGAAGGCCGAACGGCTCATCGGCAGCGAGCGGAAGCGGTCGATCAGCCCTTTGGCGAGATCGTCGGTGATGCCGATGGCGGTGGTCGCGGCCGCGAAGGTCAGCGTCTGGGCGAAGATTCCCGCCATGAGGTACTCGCGGTAGGAGCCGCCTCCCGGCAGCGGGATCGCTCCACCGAACACGAAGGAGAAAAGCAGCACGAACATCACTGACTGCAGGATCGCGAAGACCGCCAGCTCGGGGATGCGTGGGATCCGCTTCAGATTGCGCCAGGCGACGACCAGCGAGTCGGCCACGACCGACGTGCCAGCGGCAGAGCCGCGCGCTGGCCGCCACGGTGGCCATGAACGTGCGACAAGAGAATCAGCCGCCTGGTGGCCTGGGTGGTCGGGGCCGACGAGACCGGTCATGAGGTTCGTCCCACCGCCGCGGCGGTAGGGGCATCATGATCCGGATGAGCCTCGTTGCCGCCGTCGGCAGGCTCCAACCGCGTGGCATGGCCGGTGAGCGTGAGGAACACGTCGTCGAGTGTCGGCCGGCGCAGCCCGAAGTCGTCCAGCACGATCCCGGCCTCGTCAAGGGCGCGAATGACAGCGGCGAGCTTGCGCGTACCGCCGTCGGCGGGCGCGGTCAGGCGTTTTGCCCGTTCATCAACGGTGGCGTCGGCGACACAGTGGCGGGAGATGATGTGGCGGGCCTGGACGAGGTCCGCTGGGTCGTTCACAACGATTTCGATCCGTTCGCCGCCGATCTGCGACTTGAGCTCAGCGGCTGTGCCACGAGCGATGATTTTACCGGCGTCGACCACGGCGACGACGTCGGCAAGTGCGTCGGCTTCCTCCAGGTACTGCGTTGTCAACAGCAGCGTTGAGCCCTTGCGGACGAGGTCGCGGATGGCGTTCCACATCGACAGCCGGCTGCGTGGATCGAGCCCGGTGGTCGGTTCGTCGAGGAAAAGCAGCCGCGGGTGGCCGATGAGGGCGGAGGCGAGGTCAAGGCGGCGGCGCATCCCCCCGGAGTAGGTCTTGACGACGTTGTCCGCCGCGTCGGACAGCCCGAACTGCTCGAGAAGCTCGCCAGCGCGGCTGCGGGCCGTACGGCCCGGCAGCTGGTAAAGCCGGCCGAACATCCACAGGTTCTCGGCACCGGTGAGATTCTCGTCGACGGCGGCGTACTGCCCGGACAGGCCGACGAGCCGGCGCAGCCGTTGTGCGTCGCGTACCACGTCATGACCGAGTACCGTCGCCCGGCCGCTGTCGGGTCGCAGCAGCGTGGCCAGGATGCGAACGGTGGTGGTCTTGCCCGCGCCGTTGGGGCCGAGCAGCCCGAGGATCGTGCCCTCGGCGACCTCCAGATCGAGGCCGTCGAGCGCGCGCACCAGGCCGGCGCGGGTCTTGTACACCTTGGTGAGGGCTTGCGCGGTGATGGCCGGCACGAAGCGTCCTCCTTCCAGACGTTGGACAACCAACGGCGAGATCACAACCCGCCTGGGCCTCGTCGTACGCCGGGTTTCACCTCCTGTCCCCGGCCCCAAGTATCGGTCGACGCGGCGAAAGCCACCTGCCCGCGCGTCCTGCCGTGTCCGAGCCCGGATCCCGGCGGCGACCCGCTAAGCTGCCCACCGGACTTGGAGGGGCGAATGCGGACATGGTGGGCGGCGGCGCTGGTGGCCGTCGCGCTGGTGGCAGGGTGCGGCGGGGAAGGCACAGCCCCTGAGGAGACGCCGCCCCCGAACACGCCCGGCTACCGGCTCGCCGTGCTCGACGGCGAGGTGGACCCGAGCCTGGCGACCATCCAACGGTACGACAGCGCCATCCAGACGGTGGCGAGCGGATGCAAGGGAAGCGTCGTGGAAGTCGCCAGGCTCGCGCAGGAGTCGCGGGACGCGCTGACCAACGGCAAAGTCTTCGAGGACCTCATCGTCATCCTCAGGGATGTCTCGGGCTACACGGCGGGCGCCGCCGACTGCAAGGCGGCCTTCACCAGCTATGTGATCGTCGAACTCAAGGGCGAGGACGAGACCAGCTGACCGGCGGTACTGGTCGATCGGCGCAGCGCGGGCATCAGGCCGCGCGGATGCCCGCGGGGCCGCGGAGGGATTTCCGCTGAGTGGCATTGAAGCCGCCAGCCACGTCCGCCGGAAATCCCGGTATCCCCGATGAACGGTCCTGGTGATGCTTCGATTGTCGCTGACTTGTCTGACCCCGCCCCGCGCATGTGGTTGTGTAGCCCACGATGCGTCCACTCCAGCGCATGCCCGAGTGGAACCACCTGATAGGTGTGTGGTTCCATCTGCGATGCGCGTGGTTGTGAAAGGGGTGATGAAGTGGTGGCGAGTATCTTCGGGGGCGATCCCGAGGTCGCCCGGCAGGTGTCCGGCGAGTTGGCGGACATCCGCGGCACGCTTGCCTCTCTCGGCGCGGTCTTCGACGGCCTGCACGGCGTGACCGGCTCCGACGAGGTCGAGACGGCGCTGCGTCATTTCGTCACCCAGTCATCGGACAGCCGTAATTCGCTTGACAAGTTGTTGGAGCGGGCGTCCGGCCTGCTTCGCGGGTTGGCTGAGGGCGCGCTCGATGTGGATTCCGGCCTTGCCGGTGTGCTCACGTCAACCGCGCCCGCGAGCGCTGAATCAGCACGTCCGGATACCCATGCGTCCGCTTCGCCGGTGGTGGCGGGTGGCGCGGTATGAGCGCGGCTGCCAACGGTAAGACGGCCACGGGCGCGCCCACCTGGTTCACGCTCCGGGTGCCGGCCTCCTGGTTCGAGTTCGACGTGTGGCGAGCCACCCGTACCGGTGACCTCGCGCGGCTGGTTGACGCTCGGCTCGCGGCACTCCCGCAGCTGCGGCCACAGCGGTCGGCGCTGCTCAAGCTGTTGCGGGAGATCGCCGAGCGGGCCGAGCGGCAGGGGGCTGTTTACTGCGCGGCCACCGCTGAACTGGTGGAGGGTTCCGACGGTCTGGTGGCCAGCATGATGGTGTTCCATACCGATGGCGCGCCGAACGTCGCGGACAACACGGTTGAGGCGATCGCCGGCCAGGTCACCGCCATGGCGCCGGCGGACGGTAGATCTTCCTGGCGCACCGTGACGATTGTCGAGATGCAGGCTGGCCGGGCCGTGCGCATTCGCGGGGTTGAGCGGCCTGAGCCGGACGGGGTGCCGATCGACGCCGTTGTCATGCAGACCCTCATTCCCGTACCCGATGGCCGTGGCGTACTCAATGTCGTCCTGAGCAGTCCGCACGTCGACATCGCCGAGGAACTGTTTGAGCTGTTCGACGCCGTCAGCGACACGCTGGCCTGGTCCCAGGACCGCCCGGAGCAGCTGGCTGCCACGGATTCACCCACCTGATGAAAGAGAGCGTGTCATGGCCAACGTCCACGTCGACTACGCAGCGCTGGAGAACACGGCGTCCAGGCTCACCAGCGGTCAGCAGGAGATGGAAACCCAGCTGACGCAGCTCAAAGCTCTGATCGACAACCTGGTCGGCAGCGGCTTCATCACCGATCAGGCGTCCGGGAAGTTTCAGGCGTCGTATGAGCAGTGGAACACCGGTACGAGGAACGCCATTGCCGGGCTTGAAGGCATGGGTGGTTTCCTCAAACTGGCTATTTCGCAGCACCAGCAGCTCGACGCCACGCTCAGCCAGTCGGCGGGTGCCTGACCACGCTGCCGGAGGCCTCGACAAGCCCGGTAGGCCCAGGTAGTAGACCCAAGGGAGAACAGCGGTGGGCGACTGGGGTGTGC
>NZ_CAKJTR010000009.1:0-10979 GCF_917627355.1 Protofrankia sp. Cj3
GTATCCACCCCGATCACATTCTCGATCTCCGGATCAGCCGCAAAGACACTCGCGACCTGCGCGCCGAGGGGTCGGGAAACACCGGTGACAAGCACACAACGCGGTCGCATTCTGGTCGCCCCCTGCCCGATCCCGACGTCATGTTACGCCCTGGGGTTGTCCATACGGCAACGCGCCGTGGTCCGTGGCGTGGCGTCCCATTAGCCGACGTTAGCCCGCGTTAGCGGACGCAATGTGACCTGACACCACGCCCAGCCGGCCCCGAACACCGCCAATCGATCACCGGGTGAAATCAGATATAAGCAGAACGCGAGAGTGGCTCCGCGGACACCACCGATCGTGAACGCTGTTCGCGAGGGCCATGAGCGATCACAATCGCGGCGCGGCGACGCACGCGCAAAACATCCACCGCCCGCCCGCAGTTAACAGCGATCATAACGCGGCGTAGTGAATCCTCGCAGACCGCAAGATGACCGACCGCAACCTCACCATAGGTATGGGTGAATCGCAGCGTCAGGGTACGTTCTGCTATGCGCACCTCAACCGGATCGCCGAGGATGATGCCCGCGGCCTCGAGATCCGTGCGAGTGATGTTCAGAGCGAGGTTACCGAAATGATCGATGTCGACGACCTCGCCATGGATGTGGTCCTCATCCACCGAACAGGCGCGTGGCCGCAGCTGGACCACGCAGGCGGGATCCAGCCTCGGCCCCACGTCCTCCAGCGGCAGCCCGACCGCCAGCCGCGCGGCGACCGGGGCGTAGACGTCCCGGCCACGGAACACCGCGGTCGGCATCGGCAGCCACAGTTCCCGATTGGCGATCTCGTGGACCTCGACAACACCGCCCAGCATCTCCCAGGCGAGCGAAGCCAGCCCGTTGTCAGGCGCGACAATGATCGACCCGTCCGCGGTGCGCACCGCTATCCCGCGGACGTACCGGCCGTCGGTACCGAGTGGTTCGACCAGGGCGAGGTGTATCCCCCTGGGCAGGTAGCCGACGGCCCCCGCCAGCATTACCGCACCGTGCTCGACATCCTGCGGGAGTACCGCGTGAGAAATATCGATCACCCGCGCGTCCGGGGCGTGCCTGGCGATCACCCCGTGACACACACCCACGCAGGCGTCGTCCAGCCCGTAATCCGACAGAAAACTGATCCACAAACCCGCCATACGATCCCCTGTGCCGAGGCTGGCTCCGTTGCCACCCGTCACATGTGAGCTTCCCACAAGACCTGGCAGCCGGCAGTCGAGGACCTACCGCCGAAACCGGACCGTTACACAGCACTCCGCCCGAACCGCTGGAATTCAGCGTGTCAGTTTTCCACCCCGGGCATGCGGAACAGCGCGGCAGCCAGGAGAAGAAATTGCGTACCGCAAAGTAGCAGCGCGACTACTTTTTGTTACGACGCTGAACGCGCGTGCGCTTGAGGAGCTTACGGTGCTTCTTCTTGGCCATACGCTTACGACGCTTCTTGATAACCGAACCCACGAACCCGACCGATCTGTTTGAGGAAAGCCGAACGAACTGTCGGCTGAGCCTACCCGCTCCCAGGCCCGTGCCGGCCGCGTCGCCCCCGGAGTGGCTCGGCTCCCGGGGCCTCCGATGGAGCGCCGGGGACCCACAACCGCACCCCCATCGGGCGCTGGGCACCCGCCGGACCTGGCCATCCGGACCACCGGGGCCAGACGAGCTGTATCGGTGTCGCCGAGAACGCGGCCAGGGGGCGCCTGGACACGGCGAGCCGGACAGACGACGTCCAAAACACGCCCTAACCGGAGGCGAGCGCGCAGGACCGGTCCCGGGCCGCCTCGATCGCGGCCAGCAACGCGGCTCTGACCCCGTGCTTCTCCAGCTCCCGGATAGCATTGATCGTTGTCCCGCCCGGGGAGGTCACAGCCTCCCGTAACATCACCGGATGCTCGCCGGAATCGCGCAGCATCACAGCGGCCCCCACCGCGGTCTGCACCAGCAGCTGAGCCGCGACCGCCCGCGGGATACCCAGCAGGATTCCCGCATCGATCATCGATTCGACGAGGTAGAAGAAGTAGGCCGGGCCGCTGCCGGACAACGCCGTCACCGCGTCCTGCTGTGCCTCGGGCACGCGGACGACCTTCCCGACCGGCGCCAGCAGATCCTCGGTACGCCGCAGGTGGTCCTCGCCGGCATGGGCGCCCGCCGAGATCACTGACATCGCCTCGTCCACGAGGACCGGCGTGTTCGTCATCACCCGCACGACCGGTGTCCCCGCGGCGAGCCGCTGCTCCAGGTAGGCGGTGGTGATACCAGCCGCCACCGAGACAACCAGGTGCTCCGGGGTGACAACGGCCGCGATCTCATCGACCAGAGCGGTCATGTCCTGCGGCTTGACCGTGAGTATCAGCACGCTCGCCCGAGCGGCCGCGATCGGATTCGACAACGCCTGGACCCCGTGGCGGGCGGACAGCTCCTCGGCGCGCTCGGAGCGGCGCGCGGTCACAAAAAGATCATCGGGATCATGGCCAGAGCGGATCATACCGGACAACAGCGCCTCGCCCAGCTTGCCGGCACCGAGAATCGCGACCGTCATGAACATCCCTCCACTGGAACCGACCGCACGGCGCCGCTCCTATCGGGATGACCGCAGCGCCCGCAGGAAGAACAGCAGATTGGCCGGGCGCTCGGCAAGCCGCCGCATCAGGTAGGCGTACCATTCCCGCCCACACGGTACGTAGACCCGGACCACCTCACCCGCTCCGGCAAGGCGTCGCTGCTCGCCCGGCCGGACACCGAAGAGCATTTGATATTCGAACGGCCGGGGGCGGGGGCCACCCGGATCCGGCTCTACCAGGCCGGCCGTGCCCCCAGCAACAGCCCCAGCAACAGCTCCGGCCAGTCGACCGGCCAGCTCGACCAACGCAGGATCATGGGTGGCGACCATGGGGTAGCCCCGCCCAGCCATCAGGATCGCCAGACACCGCGCGTAGGAGGCGGCCACCTCGGTCTGGCGGGTGAAGGCCACCGACGACGGCTCGGCATAAGCGCCCTTGCACAGGCGGACCCGGCCACCGGCGACAGCAAGATCACGACAGTCCGCCTCGGTGCGGCGCAGGTACGCCTGGACGACGCTGCCCGTCTCGTCGAACTCCCGGCGCAGCTCGGCCACTGTGGTCAGGACCGCGTCGGTTGTGGTGTGGTCCTCCATGTCCACGGTGACGCAGGTGCCCGCGTCCCGAGCTGCCTGGCACACCCCGAACGCGAGCTCGCGGGCGAGCGGCGCGTCGAACGCCTGACCAAACGAAGAGAGTTTGAGTGACACCTCCGTGGCCGGGGTGAGACCCGCGTCGGCAAGCGCCCGCAACAGGTCACGATAGGTCATGGCGGACTCGTACGCCCGCTGCCGGTCGATCGCGTCCTCACCGAGAACATCCAGGGACACCCGCAGGCCGGCTTCACACAGCCGGCCCGCGACACCGACCCCCGCGGAAACGTCCTCACCCGCGACGAAGCGGTTGACCACACCGCGGGTGACCGGGCTCGTCGATACGAACCGCCGGACCCGATGATCGCTCGATGCGGCCAGCACCGCTGTTCGCAACATCGCGGTACGCAGCACCCTTCCAGCCTCCCCCCGCGGACCGTGGCCAGACCGCTGACGCGCGGCAGCAGCCCGGGAAAGGATTCTCCCCGCTCGCGGCAACCTGCCCTCGCCCGGTCCGCTGTCAGGCGAGGCGGGCGACGACCAGCACCGTGCGAAACGGCTCAGTGATCATACCGTCCGGGAACGCCTCCAGCAGCGACCTCCGCTCAGCGGCCAGAAAGTCCTCCAGGCGATCCCCGATCGCCTGGACGTACGACTTCGAGCGGAGCCACAGCTCATACGCGTCCAGCGCAAGCGTCCGGCTCCACCGGTCAGACACCGTCACGACTTCGGCGAACAGACCCGTCCACCGCAGTTCATCCGCCCACGGGCGGAGCCGGTAATCCCGCTGGTAGCCCGGGCTCATCGCCTCCAACCGCCGCTGCTGGCGTTCGCACCAGCGAAGATCCGCACCGTCGACGTCATTCCACCAGACGGCGAGCGCACCGCCGGGCCGCAGCACCCGGGCGGCCTCGGCCGCGGCCACCGGCACCCGGACCCAATGCCATGCCTGCGCATAGCAGACGAGGTCCGCCACAGTGCCGGTGAACGGAAGAGCCTCACCATCAGCGCGTACCGCGCCCAGTCCGGACGTGCGTTCGCGCAGGCGCCCGAGCATCACCGCACTGTGGTCCACCGGGATCACCCGAGCGCCGCGGGCCAGCAGCTGACGGGTCGCGATGCCGGTTCCCGCGCCGACCTCCACGATGTCGGCATCCGCGAGCTCACGCCCGGCCAGCCACTCCAGATCCGCGAACAACCGGTCCGGATAGGACGGCCGCGCGGCGTCATAGGCGTCCACCAACGGATCGAACAGCGACCTGGTGCTCACCAGAGCATCGTGTCATCATCGCGGAACGCCGTGAAGGACATCCGCGTCCGCAGCGTCGATCGCCAGTCGATCGCCGGTCGATCGCGGCGAGCCCCGCTGCTCGCGGAGCTGGATCAGCGCTCAATCAACGCGGGTGGCTGCTCGCCGTCGCGGGCGCGGCGGCGAGATTGAGCCGGGTGAACGCCAGCGCCTCAGCGAGATCCGCCTCCCGCTGGGCCCGGGACTCCGCTCGCCTCGTATTGATCTCTACGACCACGGTGCCGTCGAATCCCCGCGCCGCCAGCCTCTCCAACAGGTCAGCGCAAGGCTGGTTGCCGCGTCCGGGCACGAGGTGCTCGTCCTTGGCCAGCCCGCTGCCGTCGGCCATGTGGACGTGGACGAGCCGTTCGCCCAGCTCGTCCGCCATGGCCAATGCATCGGAACGCGAAACGCTGGTATGCGACAGGTCCAGAGTGACATGCCGGTAGTCATCACCCAGCGGCGACCAGTCCGGAGCGTACGCGGAAATCTCCCGCCCGCGCGCGCGCAGCGGAAACATGTTCTCGACCGCGAAGCGGACGGCTGTCTCGTCCGCCATCCTTTCGATGCCCTCGACAAAATCGCGGGCATAGTCACGCTGCCAGCGAAACGGCGGGTGGACGACGATGGTCGGCGCCCGCAGTGTCTCGGCGACCGAACGGGCCCGCTGTAGTTTCGCCCAGGGCTCAGCTCCCCATACGCGCTGGGTCAGCAACAGGCATGGGGCATGAACAGCGAGAATCGGAATACCGTGGTAATCGACAAGCCGCCGCAGAGCCTCCGGATCCTGGCTTACCGGGTCCGTCCACACCATGATTTCGACACCGTCGTAGCCGAGCCGCGCGGCCATCTCGAAGGCGGCCGCCGTCGATTCAGGGTACGTCGACGCGGTCGACAGCGCAATCTTCGCCGAAGGCACCCTGGCGGTGATCCGGTCAGCGCGGCGGGGAGCAATCACGGTCGGGTATGCGGTGCCGCGGGAGGATACGGCGAAACCTCGCGCCGGTCCTTGCGGGCGCCGCATACCGCCGCCCGCGGCCTCGGCGCCCCCGAGCCGCGGCGCTGGGGTTGACGCCTCGGGCATCCTTCCAGAGTAGGGCGTGCCCGCTCGATCTTCACTGCCACCTCACGTGCCGTCATCGGGTCTCCGGGACCCCGCGGGGATCCACCAACCCCCGCGGCGGCTCACCACCGTCCGAGAAATGAACATCCGGACACCATTGCGGTACTCGGCCCCACGTACCCAGGCAGCACGCGCGGATCCGGGCCGCCGGCCGTCAGCATCCGCCCTCAGTACCGGCCCTCGGGTCAGGCGGACGTCAACCAGTCCAGCCTACGCAGAATGACGCCTTCACGAAGCGCCCACGGACAGATCTCCACCTCGCTCAGGTTGAGCAGGTCGAGGGCCTCGGCGGCCACCACGGACCCCGCGACGAGCTGGCCCGCGCGATCAGCCGACACCCCCGGCAGGCTGCAGCGTTCAGCCGCGGACATCTTACACAGGCGGGTGGATATCTCACGCAGCGTATCCTGGCGCAAGACTCTGCGCACGTACGGGCCGCGGCTGTACGGCTCGGCACCGCCGATACGAGCCAGCGACCGGAAGGTCTTCGACGTCGCCACCGCCCGGGTGGGCTCGCCGACCACATACAGGTTCGAGACCACCGGCGCAATATGTGCCCGGACATACCGGCGCAGCGCCGCGACCTCCGAGCGCTTGGGCGGGTCGTTGGCCAACCAGTCACGGGTGAGCCGGCTCGCCCCCAACGGCAGGGATGACACCACGTCGGGATCCTCGTGCATCCCGGCCGCGATCTCCAGTGAGCCACCGCCGATGTCGAGCGCGAGCAGCCGCCCGGCGCTCCAGCCGAACCAGCGCCGCACCGCCAGGAAGGTCAGGCGCGCCTCATCCGGGCCGGGCAGGACCGCGAGCGCGATACCGCTGGCCGTCCGCAGTCTGGCCAGGACCTCCTCGCTGTTGGTAGCGTCACGCAGAGCCGACGTGGCGAACGCCACAAGGTCGTCCACACCGAGGTCGTCGGCACGGCCACGCATCTGGATGATGCATTCCGTCAGGGTCTGCTCGCCCTCGGCAGACAGCACGCCGCCGTCATCGAGGAGCTCGACCAGCCGCAGCGGAACCTTCACGCTGGCCGCCGGCAGCGGCTGGCCACCGACATGGGCGTCAACCACCAGCAGATGCACGGTGTTCGACCCGATGTCGATCACACCGAGGCGCATCCGACCGGCCGACAGGCGCTGCACGGACACCTGACCGTCAGCCTGGCTCAGCCCTTCTGGACGGGCTCCGCCCGCTGTCACCGTATCCCGGGCAGTGGCCTGCCGGCTCACCGCGTTCGGATCAGCCGCCGGCTGATCACCGATGGCCGGCCTCACCGACACAGCACACATCCACCCGCTGTGACAACCAACCGTCCGCGCTGTGCTGGCCGCAACAGCTTCACCACGCTCGCATCCACTCCTGGTCAGTCGTCCGGCCACCGCACGCCGCACCGAAGATCTTGGACGTGCCCCGCCCCAACCAAGATACGGCAATGATCAGGGTTCGAACTTGTAACCCAGGCCTCGGACGGTCACCAGATGGCGCGGGTTGCCCGGCTCATCTTCGATCTTCGTACGCAGCCGCTTGACATGGACGTCAAGGGTCTTGGTGTCCCCGACGTAGTCCGACCCCCAGACACGGTCGATCAGCTGGCCGCGGGTGAGTACCCGGCCCGCGTTGCGCAGGAACATCTCCAGCAGCTCGAACTCCTTCAGCGGCAGCGGGACAGCGGTGCCGTCGACAGTGACCACATGGCGTTCGACGTCCATCCGGACCGGGCCGGCCTCCAGCGTGGCGGTGACGCGCTCCTCGGCCTCGCCGCGGCGGCGCAGCACCGCGCGGATACGGGCGACCAGCTCACGGGCGGAGAACGGTTTGGTGACGTAGTCGTCGGCACCCAGTTCCAGGCCGACAACCTTGTCGATCTCGCTGTCACGAGCCGTAAGCATGATCACAGGCACCGCCGACTGCTGACGCAACGCCCGGCAGACCTCGGTTCCGGACAACCCGGGCAGCATCAGGTCCAGCAGGACGAGATCAGCGCCGTGCCGCTCGAACTCGGCCAGCGCGGCCGGCCCGTCCGTGGCGACCGCGACCTCGAACCCCTCCCGTTCAAGCATGAACGACAACGCGTCCGAGAACGACTCCTCGTCTTCCACGACCAGAAGGCGGGTCACCCTTCACGCTCCTTTGTCATCGCTGTCGTTGCCACGCTCAACATCGGGATCAGCATCGACGCAGGCCCGCAACAGCGGCAATCTGATCGTGAAAGTCGAGCCGGCGCCTTCGGAACTCCACACACTGACGTTTCCCCCATGGTTCGTCGCGACGTGCTTGACGATCGCAAGCCCGAGCCCCGTGCCGCCTGTCTGGCGGGAACGCGCCGGGTCGGCACGGTAGAAGCGTTCGAACACCCGCTCCAGGTCCCGCTCGGCGATACCGATGCCCTCGTCGGCGACAGACAGCTCAACCGTGTCGCCTGCCCGGCGGACCCCGACGACCACCCGGGTGCCCGTCGGCGAGTAGCTGACGGCGTTGTCGAGCAGATTCGCCAACGCGGTCGCGAGCTGGCCCTCGTCGCCGCTGACAGCGAAATCGCTGTCGCCGATCACAGCAATAGTGATCTCACGGGCCGAAGCCGTCAGCCGGGTGCGGTCCAACGCCTCGGCCAGCACCGCCGACACCCGCACCGGTCGTGGATCGGGCATCGGATCCGCACCCTGCAGACGGGAAAGATCGATAATCTCTTGGACGAGCCGCGCGAGCCGGGAGGACTCACGCGTCATCCGGGAGGCGAAACGCCGGACCGCGACCGGGTCGTCGCTGGCGACGGCGACCGCTTCGGCGAGCACATGCAGCGCGCCGACCGGGGTCTTGAGCTCATGGCTGACATTGGCCACGAAGTCCCGGCGGACCGCCTCCACCCGGCGCGCCTCGGTGACGTCGTCAAGGATCACAGCCACATGGCCGTCCGAGCCGAGCCGCAGGGTGCGGGCCCGCACGGCGAACGCCTCCTGATCAGGACGCGGGCGGGTCAACGGCGGCTCCGGGCGCGGCGGCAGACCGAGCTGCCGGTCGCGGTCGACGCCGTCCGCGCGGGTCTGTCCGGCCAGGTCACCCAGTTCGTCGAGAGCCAGCCGGCCAGCATCGATCACGCCCATGGTCTGGGCCGCCGGGTTGGCGAGCACCACGACGTCGTCCGCGTCCAGCACGACCAGCCCGGATGGCAGCCCGTCAACGAGCCGCCTGATGAGCCGTGACGGCAGTGTTGGCTGCGCGGCCGGCGCGTCGGGCAAGGTCACGTCAGGCAAGGCCGAGCCGGACGGGGTCTCGTCGGGCAGGGCCGCGGGCCGCTCCGGAGCGGGGCGCGCCGCCGGGCCGGATGAATTCGGGCGAAGCGCAAACCCAGGTCTTCGCTCACCCACACCGTCACCCACGGGCCGAATCGTAGGTGCCCAGCCGTAGCCTGCGCGTGCATCAAGCCAACCAGAGCCGATCGTCGCCAGGAGTTCATCCGCCTCATGCGATTCGTTCACCAAGGGGCGAGCGCCACGGACCATCGTTTGATCACGGTAAGGTGGCGCAACGGTCGGGACCATGCGTTGTCCGGGAAGCCACCGCCGCCTCGCGGTACCTCACGGCATGTTCGAGGCCGCGGGCGGTGGCAGCCTTCCGGAGCGCCGATGTCGACCCGTGGCGCCGGGAGGGCGGGTATGTGGTAATTGCCACGAAACCCGTCTCCGCTGTGATCAAATGGGCCGACAACCGCCGCGAACCCGAAGGAGCCGTCCGTGCGGGACGCCTTCCACGACGATCTCGAGAGCATCAACTCGTCCCTCGTCGAGATGACCAACCTGGTCGCCTCCGCAATGGCACGAGCCACAACGGCACTTCTCGACGCTGATCTCCAGCTTGCCGAAGGCGTGATCACCGCCGACGAAACTGTAGATCTTCTCCGTAACGAGATCGAGGAAAGATCCTTCGAAATAATGGCGCGGCAACAGCCAGTTGCCACCGATCTAAGAACCATGGTCACGACGCTGCGGATCGTCGCTGACCTCGAGCGCATGGGTGATCTTGCGCTGCACGTGGCCAAGGTGGCCCGACGGCGCTATCCCGGGCGCGCCATCCCGCCGGAGCTGCACTCGACCATCCTGGAGATGGGTCAGGTGGCGCAGCGGATCGTGGCCAAGGCAGGGTCGGTCATCGCAAGCCACGATGCCGCTCTCGCCAAGGAGCTGGAGAGCGATGACGACTCGATGGACGCCCTGCATCGCAAGCTCTTCCACGTGCTGCTGGAAACCGAATGGACCTACGGTATGGAAGCGGCGATCGACATCACGCTGTGTGGTCGTTTTTACGAACGCTACGCCGACCATGCGGTATCGGTCGCCCACCGAGTGATCTATCTGGTGACCGGTCACAAGCCCTGACACCCCTGGGACAGGCTGCCAGGCTCGGGATCTCGGGAACGCGGGAACGCGCCCGGCAGCTGTACCGCCCTGTTGTTTCTGGGCGGCTGTGGCCACAGGAGACGCGGCATCACGGGGCTGGGGCACGCGCCCCAGCCCCATTTCTTGATCAACTCCCCTATTGCCGGGCGCTCTTGCCCTGTGCGGCCACGGCGGCGGCGGCCGTCGCCGCGGCCGCCGGGTCGAGATACGCCGAGCTCACGACCCGTAGATCGTTGTCCAGTTCGTAGCGCAACGGAATGCCGGTGGGGATGTTCATGCCGGCGATGTCGGCGTCGCTGATCGCGTCCAAGTGCTTGACCAGCGCACGCAGGGAGTTGCCGTGGGCCGCGACCAGCACGGTCTGCCCAGCCCGCAGATCAGGCACGATGGCGTCGTACCAGTACGGCAGCATCCGCACAACGACGTCACGCAGACACTCGGTTGCCGGTATCGCGTCTGGCGGCAGGCCCGCGTACCGCTCATCCACTCCGCTGGCCTGGTCGGGCCCGATCGGTGGTGGTGGCGTGTCGTAGGAACGGCGCCAGAGCATGAATTGCTCCTCGCCGTACTTCTCAAGCGTCTCAGCCTTGTTGAGACCTTGTAGGCCCCCGTAATGGCGCTCATTGAGACGCCACGAACGACGGACCGGGATCCAGGTGCGCCCGGCGGCATCCAAGGCGATCCAGGCGGTACGGATCGCGCGCACCAGCAGCGAGGTGTGTACCACGCTGGGCAGGAGGTCGGCGTCACGCAGAAGCTCACCGCCGCGGGTCGCCTCCTTGACACCCTTGTCGGAAAGATCTACATCCACCCAGCCGGTGAACAGATTCTCACGGTTCCACGTGCTCTCGCCGTGGCGGAGCAGGACGAGCGTCGGCATACGGTCGATCCTGCCGCAACATGGGCGCCACAGGTGGCCAGATCGATGCGGCGCGCTCATGCGGGCACGCCGCCCAGTCAGGACGCCCTGACAACGCGGTCCCTTTGCCGATCC
>NZ_CAKJTR010000009.1:11396-49223 GCF_917627355.1 Protofrankia sp. Cj3
CGCGCCCGCGCGGACAGGAAACCCCCGAGCGTTTCCGCCAGCTCAGCCACAGGGCTGACACGCTGACGGGTCGTCGGGACCAGCGACGACGCTCGGGGGTCTGGTGCCTGTCTGGTTCTCGCCGGTGCCGGTGCCCGCAGGTCACCCGGCCGGATGAGGACCACGAGACCGGCTAGCGGACAGTCACCTCACGAGTCCGTTTATCACACAAAACTGGACCACCTCCCTTCCCGTGTACCGACAACGCTACGTTCACCCGGGCGTGCTCAGCAACCGCTTTTTCGACCACGGCGGCCAGCCCACCCGGAACGAGCGCCAATGTCTGGGTGCCCGGATCTGGTGTCAGATCTGGGTGCCGAGCCCGCATGCCCAAGGAGCCATGGGAGCGCCCGGCAACAGGGGCGTGGGTCAGGCAACGGCGTCCGGATGGATGGATGGATCGGGAGGCGACGCCCGGACGGCGCGAGCCGGACAGTCCTGTTGCCGTGCGCTCTGAACCGCGTCGCCTTCGGCCGACTGGGTTCGGTCCGCCAGCTACACTTGGCCCATGGCGGTGGATGTCGAGGATGGGCCGCGAAGTGGCTGGCAGACGCAGCTGCGGTCGCGCGGCTACCGCCTCACTCCGCAACGCCAACTCGTCCTGGAAGCGGTTGCCCGGCTTGGCCATGCCACCCCGGAAGAGATCGTCACAGAGGTCCACCGCACCGCGGGCGGGGTCAACATCTCGACAGTCTACCGAACGCTGGAACTTCTCGAGAAACTGAAGCTCGTCTCCCATGCCCACCTCAGGCACGGTGCGCCGACCTATCACGCCGCTGGCGCCGAAGACCACGTCCACCTCGTCTGCGGAGCATGCGGAGCCGTCCAGGAGGTCTCCCCGAACGTGTTGTCCGACCTGGTCATCGAACTGCGGGAGCGGCTCGGTTTCACCGTGGACGTCAACCACGTAGCGCTCACCGGCCGCTGTGTGGACTGCGCGGGCCCGCATGCCGGTTGAACGGTCCATGGCCACCGAAGCGTCTATGGCCACCGGCCCCACCGGGGTGCCCGTGACCGGCGCTGAGTCCCAGGCGTCGGACAAGTTGGATAACAACATCCATTATCGTTCTCCGCTGCTGGACATGACCGGCGCCGTACCCGCCACCGGACCCGATCTCGGGGTGGCTGACCATTACGGGGACCCCCTGCGCGAACAGCGCAAGGCCGCGTCCGGCGCGGCCGTCGTCGACCGCTCGCACCGCGGGGTCGTCGGCATTACCGGTTCGGACCGCCTTTCCTGGCTGCACAGCATCACCTCCCAACATCTCGGCACGCTGCCGGCGATGCGGGGCAGTGAGGCGTTGGTACTGTCTCCGCACGGCCACGTCGAACATCATCTGATGATCGCGGATGACGGTACGGCCACCTGGCTGGATGTGGAACCAGGTACCACCGACCAGCTGCTGGCCTACCTGGCATCGATGCGGTTCCTGCTGCGGGTCGAGCCGGTGGACAGCACCGGTGATCGAGCCGTCCTTTCGGTGATCGGTCCGGCCGCGGTGGCTGCCGTCACCGACGCCCTCGGTCCGCTCGACCGCTCGCTTCCCTGTCCTGGCGACGGGCCCGCCACCAGGACAGGGCTTACCGAGTACGACGGTGACCGGCTGGCCCAGGGACCGTATCCGCTGGCCGCGACCCATCATCGGGATCCGGGAGCCTCGGTCGGGACGCTTGTCCGGGCGATGCCCCACGGCGTCGACCTGCTGATTCCTCGACCGGAGCTGACCGCGACAGTCGACCGGTTGCGGTCGGCCGGAGTGACGCCAGCCGGCATCGCCGCGTTCGAGGCGCTGCGGGTCGCCGACCGTCGGCCTCGGCTGGGCGTCGACACCGACCACCGGACGATCCCGCACGAGGTCGGCTGGCTGTCCACCGCCGTCCACCTCGACAAGGGCTGCTACCGGGGTCAGGAGACCGTCGCCCGCGTGCACAACCTGGGACGTCCGCCGCGCCGTATGGTGCTGCTCCACCTCGACGGCACCACGGTCACCCAGGGCGCGCAGGTGAGCGCCGCTGGCCGGACGGTGGGGTTCGTCGGCACGTCGGCCATGCACGGGGAGCTCGGCCCGATCGCGCTGGCCATCCTCAAACGCAGCGTCGCCGACGACGCGGTCCTCGTGGTCAACGACCCAGCGGCTGGCCGCGTCGCCGCGTCCATCGACCCGGCCAGCGGGCCACAGCAGCCAGCGCGCCCGGCAGGCCGGCTTACTGGCTAAAAGGCTCCGGCAAGCAGGCCTCCGGCGGGAAAACGGTGCCGAGGTGTGTTCAGACCGGCCGGGCCGCGAGAAGATGATCAGCCTCGCGCGCCTGCGGGTCGGCGGCATACCGGCGCAGACGTCGGCGCACATCCTCTACTCGCCGTCCGTTACGCTGCGACCGGGTGGCCTCCAGCAGGGGCACGACCTCGCGGATCAGCGAGCATCCCTGATCAAGGTTACCCAGATCGATCTGGACAGCCGCGTGGCGTAACAAGTAAGTGGCGTGGTCGCGGGCATGGATGGCCGGGTGTATCGCCAGGGCTTGGGTCAGCCACCGATCGGCCTGACGCAGCCGGCCGAGGTCGATGTAACAGATTCCGATCTGGGCGGCATACGACCCCTCGTCGAAGATGCTCGCCCAGGCCGGGTCCTGTGGGGTGGCTCGTTCGAAAGCGGCCTCACACCGGACGAGCGCGCGGAAGCACTCCACCGGCTCCCCCAGCGCCGCATATGCCCGCGCCAGCCTCATCTGGAACATCGCGCCCGCGCGTCCGCTGATACCACCGCTGCTGGCAAGGGATGTGTTCGCCAGTTCAACAGCTTCCCGCGGACGGTCGAAGTCAACGCACTGCAGCGCCATGTTCTTCATGATGTTCGCACCGACCAGACGGTCCCCAGCGGCATGCGCCGCATGCAGGGCCGTGATCCAGTAACGCTGGGCGCTGGTGTGATACCCAGCGTCGAACGACGCCCAGCCCGCGACCCGAGCAAGCTCAGCGGCCAGCAGCTGGAGCCTTCCCCCGATCTTCTCCGTGTAGGAGCCCCGGGCGAGCAGCTCAGTGACCACACCCAGCTCAGCATCCACCAACCGCCGGACGCTCTCGCCACCAAGTCGATCATCCATCAGGCGTAACCCGGGGATGTTGTGCTCAATGCGATTGACGATCTGGGTGTCCACCTGTCTGCCACCCAGCGCCGCGGCGAGCCGGGCGGGCTCGAGGTTCAGCCACTCGCCGGCCAGGGCAGCCACACCGGCCCCCGTGATGGTCAAAAATCCACGACGATCCGTGAGGGCGTCTTCAACCACATCGATCATGGAAGTCACGCTGCCCGCGCCACTCCAGGGGTAGTCGGTGCGCACAACATCACCGGTCGGCAGCCACGCGGGCCATGGATGGGACTCCACCTTCTCCGACGAGACACCAAGCTCGGCGGCAAGAGCGAGCTGCGAGACCCGGTCGGGTACCACGCCGCGATGCTCCCAGCGCCAGACCTTCTGGCGTTCCGCCGCCATGTTGGCCACTCCCAGGTCGCGCGCGCGACGCGCCACCACCCGGGCCAGCCTCTGGTAAGACCAGCCACGCTGCGCTCGGACGAACGCGAGCGGGTGGGCGCAGACACCAGCGCTGTCAGTCAACATCATCCGCTTCCTTCGAGTCGCAATTGGTGAGCGATTAACAACTCTAGGTGAATGACCCCCCTTTCGTACAGTGACCAAGCCGGTGCTGTGAGCGCAAAGGTGTCGCCAAGAGCCAACAAATCGTTCGTAAGAACATCTATTGCACGGCAATCGCACAATGCACACACATAAATCGCCTAAAGTAGTCGATAGCAACATCTATCACCCAATTGCTTGCTGTCAAGCAAGCAATCAAAGAGATCGTACCGTCACTCCCCGACAACAACAAAGGGTGGACCACGGCGAGATCACACACAGAGTATTCGGCTACTCGCCGAACGCAGATACATGCCGGATCGCCAGCAGCCCAACGCACGCGGCTGAACTCGAGCAATCAGGGCGTGAACTGACCCGTTTCCACGGTCAGGACGGCAGCAGCCGCCCGTCCTCGCCAAAAAAGATCAACGAGTCGAACGGGGCGTCAAGCGTCACCAGGCCAACAGGATTCGGATGATCGACATTAACACGGACGGTGAGCATCCCGGCCTCGGTCCGGACGTAGACCGACCGGTCCGCGCCGAGACGCTCGACCACCACCACCTCGCCGCTGATCTGAAAGGTGTCACCCGGGCCACCGGCGTGACCGGCGCGCTCCCCGGCCGCGCCGGGCCCGGCCAGGCGCAGCCGCTCCGGCCGAACCCCCACCGCGACCGAACCTGCCGGCGCGGGAACGGCAAAGCCCCTGCCGCGCAGCGTTGCGTCCGCCCAGCTGCCGTCACACACGTTCATCGGCGGAGCACCTACGAAGGTGGCGACGAAACGCGTGGCTGGCCGGTCGTAAATGTCGTCCGGGGTGCCGGCCTGCTCCAGCCGCCCATGGTTGAGCACGGCGACCCGATCACCAACCGCCATGGCTTCGGCCTGGTCATGAGTGACGAACAGCGCGGTCGACCCCAGGCCACGCAGGAGAGCGACGATCTCCACTCGCAGTTCGGCCCGCAGTTGCGCGTCCAGCCCCGACATGGGCTCGTCGAGCAGGACGACCTTCGCCCGGGTAGCCAGTGCCCGCCCGATGGCTACCCGTTGACGCTGGCCACCGGACATCCGCGCGGGTCGCCGGCCCGCCAGCTCACCGATGGTGAGCATCTCCAACGTTTCGCGGGCCCGCGCCCGGGCCGCCGACTTCGACATACCGCGCCCGTACCTCAGCGCCAGCACAAGATTGTCCAGCGCGGTCAGGTGCGGGTAGAGCGCGAAATGCTGGAACACCATGGAGACGTCGCGCTGGTGCGGTGCGACACCGAGCTGGCTGACACCGCCAAAACGCAGATCACCGGCGGTCGGCTGCTCAAGACCCGCACAGATGCGCAGGAGCGTGGACTTCCCGGACCCGGATGGCCCGAGCAGGGCCACGATCTCCCCCGGCAGCACCGACAAGCTCACAGCGTCAAGCGCGCGGACCGTGCCGAAGGTCCGGCTGACTCCGGCGATCTCGATGTGCACCCCGTTCGCCGGCCTGGCAGGGGTCACTACGGGATCACCCACGAGCCGCCCCGTGCCAGCGGTGCCAGCGGTCGGCTCGACCAATGATCCGCTCATGGCCGCCTCCGCCGGGGCAGCCGCTGGAGCCGCTGGAGCCGCTGGAGTGGCTGGCGAGCCGGCCACCGCGGAAGAGAGCGACGGCGGTGGATGCGAACGGTCATTGGGTGAGGTTCTCCGCCTGACTTTGCAACTCAGTCAACGTAGCCACCGGATCCGCCCCCATAATAATCTTCTGGACCGCATCCGACGCGAGTGTGGGCACTTCACCACCGCGTGCGCCGGCCCAGTACGGCGCCCGCACCAGCGAATCGACCATTGCGTTGAAGGGGACGAGCTGTGGGAACCGCTGGTAGAGCGGCACCAGCCGGTTGGCGGCCTCCACGTCGACCGGCAGATAGCTCACTGCCTCCACGCCGGCCGCGACAACGTCCGGAGCGAGCAACGACACCATCAGCTCAGTCGCCATCTCGTTCTGGCAACGATCGGTCGCGAGCACCACCAGACCATTGCCACCGGCCACCGGGTGCTGGGTGCCGCCCGGCAGGACGGGGATCGGCACCGCTCCGAGCGGAAAAGAACCCTTGCCCTGCTGCTCGAGTGCCCGCAGCCCCGGCACGACCGAGTTGATGCTCGCCCCGGTCATGGCGGTCTGCCTGCCGAAACCGAACCGGACCAGGGCATCGGTCGGTGTCTTCGACTGCGGCCCGTAGGTGCCGACCTTGGCCAGGAAACCGGCGGCGGCACGCGCGGCGTCAGTCGTGAAGTTCGGCCGGCCCTCGGCGTTCTGGATGTTCGCGCCCTTCGAGCCCGCGATGGTGTTGAGGAACCACTGGCCGAACTGATCCCCGGTTGGCAGGTCGATCGGTTGGACACCCGGCAGCGCGGCCTTTATCCGGTCAGCGGCGGCGATCACGCCGACGGTGTCCGTCAGGGACTTCGGATCCACGCCGGCCTTGGCCAGCATGTCGGAGTTGTAGAGCAGGACGGGTACGGACACCTGCTGCGGCACGGTGTACAGCTGCTTGCCGACCTTGCCCAGAACCGTGAAGCGCTGGTCGTAGGAGGCACGCAACAGACGCGGAGCCAGCTCCTGGGCGTCGAGCTGCTGGACGAACGTGGGCAACAGGTCGAACCCGGCCACCGCGAGGTCGGTGTTGCGCCCCGCCGCGGCGTCGGCGCTGATCTGCTGAACGATCTGGGTGTAGGTGGTCGCGGTTGAAGTGATCTCAACGGTCAGGCCGGGATGCGCCTTCTCCATGTACGCCTTACCGGATTTGGCGGTGTCGTTGAGCGGGCCGCTCACGGTCATCCGCAGCGTCTTGACCTTGGCGGCGCACTGGGCCGACGCCAAGGCTCCGTTGATGTCGTCGACGGCGGCGGTCGCGGGGCGGGCGGTCGGGCGGAGGCTGGGGCTGACCGACGGGTCGCCTGAACCACCCGCCCCGCACGCGGCGGCCATGAACATGACAGCGGCAAGGGCGAGCGGCGCGGCCATGCCGCTGCGCGTGCGGCCGGGGCTCCCAAGGGGTCTGGACGGACGGGTCCGGATCACGTGTCTTCCTCTCGGGCGCGCTCTCATCCCTCAGCACCGACACCGGTGCCAGTGATTCCAGCAGCCAGTCGCCGCTGAGCAAGGATGAACACGAAAAGTGTTGGCAGGCTTATAATCAGCGCCGCAGCCGACAGCTGGGCGAAATCGGGGAAACCGCCGCTGGCTGAAACCAGGTTCGCCAGGGCCAGCGGCGGGGTCGCGATACCCGGTGACCGTGCCACTAGCAGCGGCCAAAGATATTCGTTGAACGAAAGGAGAAAGCTGAAGGTCGCGACCGTGGCGATCGCCGGTGTCGACAGCGGTAGGACGATCGCGCGTAGTGTCCGCCACGTACCGAGACCGTCCATCCGGGCCGCTTCGAGTAAAGCCGGTGGAATCGTGATCATATACTGGCGAAGCAGGAAGATTCCCGCGGCATTCGCCATGAAGGGCAGCACCAGCCCGGCCCTGGTATCGGCCAGGCCGACAGCGGAGATTGTCACGTAGTTCGGTATGGCGGTGATCTGTGGCGGTACCAGCAAAGTCGCGAGAATGACCGCGAACAGCACCGCGCGGCCACGAAACCTGAGGCAACCGAGGGCGTAGGCGGCTGGTATCGCCGTAGCGAGCTGCAGGAACGTGATCGCGATGCTCACCCCGATTCCGGTCGCCAGCGCAGGCCCGAGGCCCGCCGCCTCGAACGCACGCGGGAAGGCCGCGAAGCCGACATCGGACGGAAGCGGGCTCGACGACAGACCAAGCACATTCTGCGGTGGACCGACCGCGGTACGCAGCATCCACCAGAACGGAAGGAAGGCGCCGCCGATCCCGACGGCGAGAAACGCCCAGCGCAGACCGGTTGAGACGATCCTTCCTGGCGAGATGGCCGGATGGGCGCGGCTCACCACAGACACGCCACTGGCGTTCACAGCGTCACCTCGCGAGCGACTCGGGCACGTGCCCATCGTCCGACGGCGGCGCCAATAACACCGAGTAGGACGACAGCGACCAGCAGCAACAACGCCAGCATGGAGGCATAGCCGATCCGGAACGATCCAGTAAATCCTGCCTTGTAAATGTAGTACACAATCGTCGTGCTGGAGCCCAACGGACCACCCTGTGTGAGGACCGCGACCGTCTCGAACGTCTGCAGCGTGAGAATCGTCGCAAACACCGCGACAAAAACCGTGGTAGGAGCCAGCAGCGGCAGCGTGATCCGGCGCAGCCGCGCCCAGCCGTGGATGCCGTCGACATCAGCGGCTTCGCGCACCGACACCGGTATCGTTGTGAGGCCCGCGAGATACACGACGAAGACGAAGCTCGCCAACCGCCAGCCGCCAACAAGCGCGACCACCGGTAATGCGGTGGATGTGTTCCCGAGCCAGTCGACCGGGGCGATTCCGAACCAGCCGGCCACCGTGTTCGCCAGCGCGTCCGGATTAGCTGAAAAAATGTAGGAGAAAACAACCGCCACCGCGACAAGATTGGCGCTCACCGGTAGAAACAACGCAAGCCGGATGAGTGAACGCCCACGGGCCACCCGGTCGGCCGCGAGTGCCAGGCCAAGGCCGATCACCACCGCTGGAACAACGGTGATCAGGCAGTAGGCCACGGTATTACGGACAGCCTGCGCAAGGTCTGGATCATGCAACGCGGCACGAAAGTTGGTGGTGCCGACCCAGCGGAAGCTCGGCCCGGTGAGAGTCTTGTCAGTGCCCGCGATGAACGCGGAGACCAACGCCGGCGCGATCGTGAACACACCGAGGCCGACGACGGCCGGCAGCAACAGCGCCGCCACTCGCCAGCCTGGACGCTGGAACACCGAGTTCATGGAGCCGCCGGCCGGACATAGCGCCAGACACGCGGCCGGGCACACCGCCGGCCGCGCCCGGCCGGACAGGACGGAGCTGTTCGGTACACGGTTCGGAATCTTGGCCGGTGACAGGGCATTTGTACACGACCTGGCCGTGTCGACACGGCGACCGCGTGAAAGACAGTCTCCGATCACCGTTCACGGCCGCGAGCAACAGCCGGCGGGCGCAGAACGACGCGCACCGAAAGTCACACGCCGAACGCTTGGAGTCCGATGCCGGCCCTTCGGCTTCCGCTCCGGCAATCGGGTGTGCCTCCTCAGCGCGATCCCTGTAAGAATGTCAATTGACCTGATGTCGATCTCCGGGGCCACAATGAGTGAGCGCAGCAGTTCCGGCTGGGGGCGCGTCGGCGACGACGGCACCGTGTACCTGCGGACACCCTCGGGTGAACGCCCTGTCGGTTCCTGGCGGGCTGGCAGCCCGGCGGAGGGCCTCGCGCACTTCGGGCGGCGCTATGACGACCTGGCGGCCGAGGTCGTGCTGCTCGAGCGGCGGCTCACCGTCCCCAGCGCCGAGCCGGCGGACCTCGCGTCGAGCGCGCGCCGGCTGCTGGCGTCCCTCGACACCGCCGCGGTCGTCGGCGATCTGGAGACCTTGGCCCGCCGGCTCGAGGCGGTGCTCACCGCGGTCGATGCGCGAAAGGCCGAGCGGGCTGCCGAGCGGGCCCGACGGACCGCCGCGGCGATCGAGGCGAAGGAAGCACTCGTCGCGGAAAGTCAACGCCTCGCCAGTGGTTCCGACTGGAAGGCCTCGGGCGAGCGGTTCCGCGCCATCGCCACCGAGTTCCGGGCGATCACCGGCGTGGATCGCCGTACGGACACCGAGCTGTGGAAAAAGGTGACCGTTGCCCGCGAGGAGTTCAACCGGCGCCGGACCGCTCATTTCGCCGCGCTCGACCAGCAGCGCGCGCAGGCCAGGGAGCGCAAGGAGGCGATCGTCGCCGAAGCCGACGCGCTGGTCGACTCCACCGAGTGGTCATCCAGCAGTGCTCGGTACCGGGCGCTGCTGGATGAGTGGAAGTCGGCCGGACGCGCGCCCAAAGACGTCGAGGACGCCCTGTGGCTGCGCTTCCGCTCCGCGCAGGATGCCTTCTTCGCCCGCCGCAACGCGGCCAACGCCGAACGCGACGCCGCCCTGCGCACAAACCAGGCCAGCAAGGAACAGCTGCTCGCCGAAGCGGCCGCGCTCGACCCCAGCCAGCCCGAGCGGTCACTGCGCAGGCTACGGGAGATCGAACAACGCTGGGACACGATCGGGAAGGTGCCTCGCGAGGCCAGTGCCGACCTTGAGCGTCGGCTGTCGGCTGCCGGTGACCGTATCCGTCACGCGGCGGACGCCCGGTGGCGCCGGCCGCAGACGGCGGAGTCTGCGTTTGTGACGACATTGCGGGAGTCCGTCGCCAAGTTGGAGGCAAAACTGGAACGAGCTCGGGCGTGCGGGCGCGCGGACGAGGTAGCGAAAGCCGAGTCGGCGCTGGCGACACAGCGCGAATGGCTCTCGCACGCGACTCGTTGATCCTCATCCGCGCGACGCCTGGCCAGCTGAGCGCTTGCCATAGCTAGCAGTCGGACGTACGCTGCTCAGTGTTGGTCACCCGGTGCCGTAGCTCCTACTATCCCAGCCAGAATTCATTCGGGGGCCCGCTCAACCGACGGCGGCGTGAGCACAGATTTTTCGCGCCGTCGACAGCCAATACGATCCAGCGGCCAAAGGGTATGCGATCATTTTTCGCCTGCCCGGTGGCCCCAGGAAATCTAGCCGAGAGGAGGCTGCCGTCCAACGTGCCGCCCCTGAATGTGCGCGATCTCGGAGACTTCATCAGGGACCAGCGCAAAATCGCGCAGATCTCCCTTCGCCAGCTCGCCCGGCAGGCCGGGGTCAGTAATCCTTATCTGAGCCAGATCGAACGTGGTCTGCGAAAGCCGTCCGCGGAGATTCTGCAACAGATCGCCAAGGCACTTCGAATCTCCGCGGAAGTGCTTTACGTGCAGGCCGGCATTCTCGACGAACGGTCGTCCGACAATGATGTCGTCGTCTCGATTCTCGCGGACACGGGTCTCACCGAGCGGCAGAAACAGGTCATTATCGAGATTTATGACGCGTTCCGCAAGGAAAACTCGACCTGCGGCCTGGTGCCCGAGCCATCGTCGCCTGACGACCTGAGCACCGGGCAGAATGCTCCGGAGCCGGTCGTCGGATTCGACCGGGTGGAATCTTCCCCGAACGGTGCCGCCCAACCGGGCGACACGGCGGTAACGACCAGCTCCACCGCTGGCGGCCAGGCAAAGAGAACCACAACCAGGCGGAAGACGGCCAGCAGCCGGGCGGCTGGTGATCCCGAGCCGCGGACACCGGTGGCCCGGCGGCCACGCTCCGCGGAAACCGGTGGAGAAACTGGTGGGAATGCCGGCGGCAGAGCCCCCGCGAAGACCGGCGTGACCGCGTCCGAGGATGTCCCGCTCACCACGGTGGCGGCCGATGAACCAACCACCCATGACCCGGCAGAGGACGCATAAAGATCAACAAGAGCGCCCGAGGATAGGGCGTTCGATCAGTGAGCGGCTCAGCCGCGCCTGATCTGGCAAGGCGGCGGAGGAAGGCGCCCTGGTGCTGGGCGCCGACTGACGACAACGCGGCCGGGCGGGACGCGGGGAGCCGCGAGCCGGACAGTCCTATCCTCGGGCGCTCTAAATCGGCAATACGCCGACAACCCACGGCCATGTCATGACCGCAAACCAGGAGGTAGCGATGGCCACCATCCGAACCACCGCCCAAACGTCGGAGGACACCGCTGAGGCCGAGGTAGACGTCAAAATCCCGCTGTCCGAGGTCCGCAAGCCCCTGTACGCCTCCGTGGGTGCCGCCGACGCCGCCGTCAAGAAGATCCTCACCCTCCCCACCACCTACGTGGATGAGGTCAAGAAGTTTTCCGATCGGGTCAACGGTATCTCCACCCAGGCGCAGAAACTGCCGACCAACGTCCAGACCGCGGTCCGGTCACTGCCTGCCACAGTGGGTTCGCAGCTTTCCGACCTACAGGGACGCGCAAGCTCGCTCTACAACAGTTTTGCCGATCGGGGCGAGAGGCGGGTCTCCAGCATTCGCCGGAGCCCGGTCACCGAGGAGGCTGTTTCCCGCACCAGGACCGCGGTCAGTCAGACCAAGGTCGCCCGCGACTCAACCCGCAGGGCGGCCGAAGCCGTCAGCAAGGCCGTCGGCGACGCCGCCGCGTCCGACTAACGGCCAGCTGCTGGCCAAAGGCCGCGCGATCGTGGTTCTTTTCGCGCGACCGACGCCCCGGCAAAACAGACTCCGCCGCCACTCGGGAAACACAACCCCATCTCATGGTTCCGCTTCGGCAACCACGGGCCCCGGACCCTAACGTTCGGGACCCGTGGCGTGTCGTGCTGTACTGAGATATGAGATATCGCCCACTGGGATCTTCCGGTCTGCTGGTTTCCGTCGTCGGTCTCGGCTGCAACAACTTCGGGTCGAGAGTCGACATCGAGGGTACCCGGGCTGTTGTCACCGCGGCGCTCGACAACGGCGTCACGCTCTTCGACACAGCCGACACCTATGGCAACAAGGGCGGCTCCGAAACACTGCTCGGCCATATCCTGCGGACCCGACGCGACGACGTGGTCCTCGCCACTAAATTCGGCAACGACATGGGCGGCGCATACGGGCCCGACTTCAACGCGCGCGCTTCCCGCCGATACATCCGCAAGGCTGTGGAAGGTTCGCTCCGCCGGCTTCAGACCGACTACATCGATCTTTTCCAGCTCCACGCGCCCGACGCGTTCACCCCGATCGAGGAGACGCTGACCGCGCTTGACGAGGTCGTCCGCGAAGGCAAGGTCCGCTACGTGGGGTCGTCGAACCTCACGGCCTGGCAGATCGCGGACGCCGAGTGGACCGCACGCGCGTCCGGTACCACTCGTTTCATTTCCGCACAAAACCATTACAACCTCCTGGAACGCCGCGTCGAGGCAGAGCTCGTCCCGGCCGCGCAGAAGTACGGCATCGGTGTGCTGCCGTACTTCCCGCTGGCGAACGGCATTCTTACCGGCAAGTACACCCGGGACTCCCAGCCGCCGCCTGGCACCCGCCTCGTGGGGCGCCAGGACGAGCTGACCGACGAGGTCTTCGATCGACTCGAGACGCTGGAGACCTTCGCCCGCGAACGCGGCCGGTCCCTGCTGGACGTGGCCATCGGCGCGCTGGCCGCGCAGCCGGCGGTAGCGTCAGTGATCGCCGGTGCCACCACAGCGGAACAGGTCCGAGCAAACGTCGTGGCCGGCGAGTGGCAGCCGCGAGCCGACGACCTCGCCGTCCTCGACAAGATCGCCCCAACCCGACGCCCAGGTTCCTGACACCTCCCACGCGCCGGCAGCGGACAGCCGCTCCGCCGCCGCTGCCCACGGGAGGCACAACCGGGTGCCGGGTCGTCGAAAATGGTGCTCATGGTCGAAGTGACGCTGGTACGGGGAGACATCACCGAGCAGGACGTCGACGCTGTTGTCAACGCGGCGAACTCGTCACTGCTCGGTGGCGGCGGGGTGGACTGCGCGATCCACCGCCGCGGTGGGCCTGACATCCTCGCCGCATGCCGTGCTCTGCGGGCAGGCACGCTGGGCGGCGGTCTGCCGACCGGCCGGGCGGTCGCCACAACAGCGGGCCGGCTGCCCGCCCGGTATGTCATCCACGTCGTCGGCCCCGTCTGGTCCGACGTCCAGGACCGTTCGCACCTGTTGCGATCCTGCTACGAGCAGGCTCTACGGGTCGCGGACGAGCTGGGCGTGGCGTCGGTGGCCTTCCCCGCGGTCAGTGCGGGTGCGTACGGCTGGCCGCTTGACGACGCCGCCCGCATCGCCGTGAGCAGCGTCCTGATCACGCCGACCAGCGTGCGGGAGGCCCGCTTCGTACTGTTCGACAACGCCAGCCACACCGCCTTCCAGACAGCTCTGGACGCGCTGCGTTGACGAGCCGTCTCAGCCCCCGTCTCAGCGGCCCGCGTCTCAGCGGCCCGCGGCGGCGCCCGTACCCGCGCATCCGGGCGGCCAGGCCACGGTGACCTCGCCCAGCCGCCATCGCCGCGCGTTACCGCGCACCGGCCAGCCCTCCGTCCGGATGGCCTCGACCGCCGCGATCCATCGTTGTCTGGGCCCGAACGCCGCGCGCGGCGCCATCCGCAGCCAGGCGTCATCGAACGAGGACAGCAACGCATGTATGTCCTCACCCGCAACGTTGCGGGCGATAAGTGCCTTCGGCAGCCGTTGCGCGAGCTCGGACGGCCGGCTCAGGCTCGGCAGATGCGCCGCGAGGGTGAGGGTGGTGGTGCCCGGCCAGGGATCGGCCGGGAGTTCCCGGCCGGCTCCCGGTGCCCCCGCCCCGGGGTGCGCACCGGAGGGACCGTCGACCGCGAACCAGCATGCGCGCCTGCCGATCTCGTCGCAGGTGCCTTCGACCAACAGGCCGCCGGCGGCGATCTGGTCGAGCATCGACCGCCAGGCCGAGCCAACCGCCGTCGCCTCGTACTGGCGGAGCACGTTCATCGCGCGGACCAGCACGGGGCGCCGCCCCGCGAGCTCGAATCCGCCGTGGGCGAAGGCCAGCCGTGGCGGGCGTGCGGCCGGAGCAGCCGCCGCCACCCGAGCCCGGTCGATCTCCAGCCCGACGACCTCGACGTCGGGCACCACCCGCGCCAACCGGTCGTAGAGCTCAACCGTGGTGATCGGGGACGAGCCGAAGCCGAGGTCGACGACCAGCGGAGTATCGGCGCCGCGCAGGCGGGCAGCCTGCGTTCCGATGATCCAGCGATCGACTCTGCGCAGGCGGTTCGGATTGGTTGTCCCGCGGGTCGCGACCCCCAGCGCCCTGGCCCGACCGGCGGCGAGCCGAGGCGTACGGCGGGCGGGAAAAGTACCGGGCACCGCTTCACCATCGCAGGGCCGTGGCGCTCGCCGCGGCGAGCCCTGGATTCCCCGCCCGCGGACATCCCAGGAGAGTCAGATGAATCTCACATTTCGACTTATATCGACCTATCAGCCGTGTCGATGGCAGAATGTAGCGGGCCCCATCGGGACGACGGACCCCACCATGGTGGTCGGTGCGGCCTGGTGCCGTACCCGTAGGGAGGCGTCCGGGCCGGCCCCCGGCGCGCCCGCCTACCAGCGCACGGGTATGTCGTCGGAGGTGTCCGGGCATGCGGGCGGCAGATCCGTTGTTCGGACATTCGGGAAGCTGGCGATCGGTGTGTCCGGCTCGATGTGGAGGTGATCGGTGCGTCGGGTGCGGTTCGGCCACTCCCGCCGGGTTGCCATGCTGTCGATGCATACGTCGCCGCTGGAGCAACCGGGGACCGGGGACGCGGGCGGGATGAACGTATACGTGGTCGAGCTGTCTCGGCAGCTCGCCCTGCTCGGTACCGAAGTTGAGATCTTTACCCGAGCCACCAGCAGCAAGGCCGAACCGACGGTCGCGCTCGCCCCCGGGGTCACAGTGCGCCACGTCAACGCGGGCCCGTTCGGGGACGTCAGGCGAGAGGACCTGCCCGCCTGGTTGTGTGCGTTCATCGTGGATGTGCTGCGGGCCGAGGCCGCGCGGGAGCCTGGTTGGTTCGATGTCATCCATTCGCACTACTGGCTGTCCGGCCAGGTGGGGCTCGCCCTGGCCCGGCGATGGGCGGTGCCGCTGGTGCACACAGCCCACACCCTGGCAAAAGTCAAAAATCATGCGCTTGCCGAGGGCGACCGGCCAGAGCCGCCACACCGTATCGTCGGCGAGCAGGAGGTCGTCACCGGCGCCAGCCGGATGATCGCGTCCGCCGCTGACGAGCGACAGCATCTCATCGATCTCTATGCGGCGGATCCGGACCTTGTCGACGTCGTGGCGCCCGGGGTCGATCTAGAGGTGTTCCGTCCCGGCGAGGCCGCGGCGGCGCGGACCCGCCTCGGCCTCCCGCCGGACGTGGTGCTCGTGTTGTTCGTGGGGCGCATCCAGCCGCTCAAGGCGCCTGACATGCTGCTGCACGCCACCGCCTACCTGCTGGCGCATGAACCGGCGCTGCGGGAGCGCATGGTTGTCGCTGTCATCGGCGGGCCGAGCGGCTCCGGCCTCGACCGGCCGGACGCCCTGGTCAAGCTCGCGGCCGAACTGGGCATCTGCGATGTCGTCCGATTCCAGCCACCGGTGCCCCAGCCGGAGCTGGCCGACTGGTACCGAGCCGCGAGCGCGGTCGTCGTCCCCAGCCACAGTGAGAGCTTCGGGCTTGTCGCGCTGGAGGCCCAGGCCTGTGGGACGCCGGTCGTCGCGGCGGCCGTGGGTGGGTTGCGCACAGCTGTCCGTCACGGCGTTTCAGGAATCCTGGTGGAGGGACGCGATCCGGCGGCCTACGCGGATGCGCTGGGCAGGCTGATCGGCCAGCCGCGCTGGCGACAACGGCTCGCTGCCGGCGCCGTCAAACAAGCGGCGGAATTCGGCTGGTCAGCGACCGCCCGCGGGGTCCTGGCCGGTTACCGTGACGCAGCGGCGCCGGCAACCGTTCCGGCGAGCGCCTGACAGACTGATGTCCCGCGCCCACCTCATCCGATCGCATCGGAGCCGGAGCATGTCACTATCTGTGAATGACACCGAGCGAGCACGCCTCGACCGTGTGATCGACGGCACCCTGGCGGACATCGGTCTGATCTACGAACGGGTGGACGAAGGATCCTTCCTCGTCACGCTGGAAGGCGACCACAAGCTCCGGACGATGACCTGGTTGATCGTGGGAGACCACACGCTGCTCATCGAGGCGTTCTTCATGCGCAAGCCCGCTGAGAACCCGGCGGGCACGTACGCGTTCCTGCTCGGCCGTAACGCGAGGACGTACGGCGTGCACTTCTCGATCGATCTGGTCGGGGATGTCTATCTCACCGGTCGGCTCCCGCTGGCAGCGATCACCGCCGACGAGATCGACCGGGTGCTCGGTTGTACCCGCACCTACTCGGACGAGAACTTCGACCCGGCCGTAGCGCTGGGCTTCGCCAGCGCCATTGAGCGGGAGAAGGCGTGGCGGGCCCGGGTCAGCGCCGCCGAGGCGAGCACCCGGATGCGGAACTGACGCTACGGAGCGGACCGGACCCGGGCGAGGCGCGCGGAGAGGTGCGACTGCAGCGGCTTGCCCTCGGCCTCCATGTCGATGGCATAAGCAAGATCGCCTCCTTCGACAAGGCCGTACAACCGCTCACAGCGGTTGACAGCGCGTGCCGTGGCAGTGCGGATCACAACGTTGGATCGCAGCTCCACCCGCGTGCCGACGACATCTCCGACGTAAATCTCGCTGACGCCGAACGGGTGGGCGAGCATGACCTCGACCGTGGGCGGCCCGTCGCCATCCGGCGGCTGCACGCGCCAGAACCCGACCTCGGTGGCCAGCGGGCTTCCCTCGTCACGACCGTCTCGAGGCGCACCAGCCCACCACGTCCGGGACTCGTAGGACAGAGCCGGCTGGCCGGTGCTGGAGAAGACGACCTCCTGGCCGTAACGGAAGCCGTCCATCCCCTCGTAACCGCCGACGCCCTCGCCGCGCCAAGTACCCAGCAGGAAGGCGAGCGGCCGCAAACGTGGATGAAGGTCGACCACCGGCCCCGGCAGTGTCGTCATGTCGGCTCCACCACACGCGGGCGCGGGCTGGAAACGCTCAACGCTGGCCTGAGTACAGCTTGTAGACGACGTACACGGAGAACCACCCGATAAGTACCGCCACTGTGATCAACAGAGCGGTGAAGAAGATTTCCAGCACCTGCCCACCCTAGCCTGGCAGCACCAGCCCAGCGCTGTGATTGCGGCTCTGTGACGTTATCTGTGCCGGCAGCCAGGCGCGCGGCAAAAATCGCACGCCCTTCGGCCTGGGATGTGGTACTCAGGCCGAAGGCCAGCGTCAGGATCGGTTCGGGAGCCTCGCCACGAGCTGGCCGGCGAGGCGCTGAGCGCACCACTCGGCGGAGCACCACTCGGCGCACAGCCACCGCGGCCCGATGTCGCCGTGTAACGTGGATCAACACCCCTATTGCCGGTCGCTCTAAGGCGTCGGGAAGACCCCGTGCAGACTGGGTGCCATGGGTTCCCTGGTCATCAAGGCAACTGCCGGTTCAGACGCGCCGGAGCGATGCGCGCAGGCTTTCACGGTCGCCGCCGTCGGGCTCGCCAGTGGCGCGGACGTCTCCCTGTGGCTTACCGGCGAGTCCGCTTGGTTCGCGCTGCCAGGACGCGCCGCCGAATTCGTGCTGCCCGAGTCCACGCCGCTGGTGGACCTGCTGGATACTGTGCTGACCGGAGGCCGGGTCACTGTCTGTGCTCAGTGCGCGGCACGGCGGGGCATAGGTCCCGATGACGTGCTCCCGGGCGTACGTATCGCGGGTGCCGCGCTCTTCGTCGCCGAGGTGCTGGCCGAAGGCGTTCAAGGGCTCGTGTACTGACGTCAGCTGTCTGGTGCCCGCCGGGCAACGGCTCCTGCAAAAGCAGACCACGTCCAGCACACGAGGTGACTCCTTCACGACGTCGACCGGATACGGTTTTGTGATCGTATGATGCACGAACCCGATGTCCTGTACGCAGTCGTCCAGTTCGACAGTACCGCGCGGCGGACGGTACGACGAGTCGTCGCACCATTTCCGGACCGGAGCTCCGCCGCGCTGTTCGCGACCGACAACGGCCTAGGTGATTTTACCGTCGGCCCCATGGCGTTTGCCGTACCGACCCGAGCGGCGCTGGTCGGCCAGAGTATTCCTGGCCCCCGGCCGGGCGATTCCTGAGGGACGGAAAACCCCGGCGGCGCAATCATATTCCCACTGGCGCCACCGGGGCCGCGGAAAACCTATACGGCTACTTCCACCTCGGTGTCGACTGGCTCGCCCTGGCGGGCGACGACCTTACGTTCACCGGACGCGCCCGGAACCAGCGCGCGGACGGTCCACGAGCCCGGCCGGGCAAAGAAACGAAACTGGCCGGTCGCGGACAGTGGCACTTCGGCCGTGAAGTCTCCACCCTCGTCCAACAGACGCGCGTAACCCGTTGAAACAGGCGAGCCGTCCCTGAGAACGACGCCCTGGATAACCGTTTCCTTGGCCACGTCAATTCCCTCCACCGAAGGTCCGCCGCTGGTCGCGCCGCACACGTGTCAGACGTCCTTCTCGATCGGAACGCCGACCAGCGAACCGTACTCGGTCCACGAGCCGTCGTAGTTCTTCACAGCCGGCAGGTCGAGCAGTTCGTGCAACGCGAACCAGGTGTGTGCCGAACGCTCGCCGATACGGCAGTAGGCGATGATGTCCTGCGTCAGGTCCACCCCCGCCGCGGAGTACAGAGCGGTCAGCTCGTCATTCGACCTGAACGTGCCGTCCTCGTTCGCCGTCTTCGCCCACGGGATGTTCTTTGCGGTCGGGACGTGCCCGGCGCGCTGCGACTGCTCCTGCGGGAGGTGCGCCGGAGCGAGCAGCCGCCCGGTGAACTCGTCAGGCGAGCGCACGTCCACGAGGCTCTTCTCGCCGATCGCGGCTATGACCTCGTCCCGGAAGGCACGGATGTCGGTACGGGCGTCACCGGCGGTGTACTGCGTGGCCGGCCGCTCCAGGACTTCGTCCGTCAGCGGGCGGCTGTCCAGCTCCCATTTCTTGCGGCCGCCGTCGAGCAGCTTGACATCAGCGTGCCCGTAAAGGGTGAAATACCAGTAGGCATAAGCCGCGAACCAGTTGTTGTTGCCACCGTAGAGAACGACCGTGTCATCGTTCGAGATGCCCTTGGCCGACAGCAGCTTCTCGAACTGCTCCTTGTTGACGAAGTCACGGATCACCGGGTCCTGAAGCTCCGACTTCCAGTCGAGACGGACCGCACCCGGAATATGACCTTTGTCATAGGCGGAGACATCCTCGTCGACTTCGACCAGGACAACCTTGGGGTCTGTCAAGTGCGCTTCGGCCCAGGCCGGGTCGACGAGCGCGTTGGAACGACTCATGTGTGCACTCCCTTCACGGAACGTATGGCGAGATATAGCTGACAACCGAGACAAAAGCCGATGACAGCATTCAGCAACGCCGCCACACATGCAAACGTGGTGGCAATGTACCCAGCGGGATGAGTAACGATGAGAAATCCGATCGCGCCCACCGTGCCGAACAGCGCGCCAACCGCCTGCCCCAGCCCGGACCACGGTGGTCGTTCATCCGCCAGCTCGACCAGCGGCCCCCAGCCAAGGGCAGCGATACGCCATACAGCAGTCCGTACGGCACCCACCGCGGACCGGATACGGCGGTGGCGAAAAAAACCACCACCGGCGCGAGGAGTAACCAGCCGCTAGCGGTCAGAGCAAGTACGCCAAGGATAAGGCTGGGCACGATTACAGCGGACCAAGGACCTCGCGGAACAGCCACGAACTCATCTCCTGAAGGGCGGGCCCGCTAGCGGCGAGCGACATCAACGCACAAATCAGGAAAGTCGACACGATGTGCTACCGACACGACACAAATCGATCGTGCGGCGGCTGACGAGCACGGTGGCGAACATAACCCCTCGACCGTAGCAGCGAACACGACCGATGTGTTACCGATCCCACTAGCTGCCAAAATGATCAAATAGGACGAACACGGGGCCAGTCACGTGACAGACTCCACATTCTCACCCGCTGAAGTCAGCCCATCGCTCATAACGGGTTCAAGCGCCGCGCAGACGGCCGCCTGACGCGACGCGGCATCGACAGGGACTCGTCATCTCACAAGTGTGTGAGCGACGGCATATACAAAGGGCGCCGCCACCGCCAGCGGGAGGACCGCGGCAAGGGGGTAGCTGAGCCCAACCGCGCCATCGGCCTGGAGCTCAGCGACCCCACGGGCGACAACCGCGTCGATGACGACGGCCACCGCCGCGGCCACCGCCGCGATCACGGTACCGTCGAAAACGGTCAGCACACTGGACACCGCGCCGAAGACAGCCCCCACGACGACGCCCGTCGCAAGACCGGCGAGCCGGGTGAGCACCGGCCGGCCGGTGGAAATGGCCGCGCAGGTCCGCACGCACAGGACGGCTGAGCCACCGCTGGCGAGAGCGGCAGCCACCAGCGCGGCTCCGGCCACACGGCTGGCCGGAGCCGTTAGCGAAGCCGTGTCCGCGTAGGTGGTGAGCATGGTCACGACGACCACCCCGCTAAGACCCGCGGCCATGTCCACCGTGACCCGCACGGACCGTTCCGGTGGATGATCGCCGCTCGGCCCGTCAGCCACGCCGGCGCCCGCCGCGGCACCGGTCTGGTCCAGTATCGCCGCGGGCGGGCTGGCCCGCCGTCGCGCCAGCTGAACGAGGATGACCGCTGCCACCGCCACACCGACGACCCCGGCATAATCGCCGATCTCGTGAGAATCGACGATCAGCGCGATGGCGTCCGAGACGAGCGCGGCCGATCCGGCGATCGCCAGTGTCCCCATGGAGCCCGCGAACGTCCGTACCCACGCCCAACCGAGAAGGAACTGCTCGACGGCGATAACGGCGACAAACGACGACGGCCCGGCACCGATGCCGGCGACGAGCGCCGGGACAGCCGCGGCTACCACAACGGAGACAGCAGTGCGGGACAGCCGCGATCCGTTCGCCCGGCCTGGCCGCGGTGTCGGGACGGACGCCGACATACTGGCCGGCTCCGTCCTAGCGGCTGTTTCGGCTCCGCGGGCTCGCACGCCACCATGCTCCCATGCCCCGGCTACGACGAGAGCGACGAACCAGCTGAAGCCGACCGGACGAGTACACCACGGGCTACAGGGCACAGGCCACAGGCCGGCGGCTGCCGGCCACGACGGTCCTCACCCACCGGCGAACGGCGGGAGCACCTCCACCACGCAACCGTCCACGAGCAGCACGTCAGCATGCTCGCGGGGACCGACCGGGACATCCCCCACCAGGAACGCGCAACACGCCAGCACCGCCGCCAACCGTCCCGGGTGCCGCTCGGACACGGTGGCCAGCAGGTCGGCCAGGGTATCGGCATGCTGCCGCTCCTCGGCTACCCCGGCGGCCTCCCGGGCCGCGGCCCAGTACCGGATCGTCACGCAGGCCACGGGGACCCCGGCAGCTCCGGCGTGTCACCTCGGGCCGGAAGCGGCCGGGCCGGGCCCGGCTGGGCGGGAAGCGGCCGGTCAGCACCCGCATGCTCGCCATGGCCCGCGAGCAGTTCGGGCAGGTGACGGCCGAGCCGGTCCAGCAGCCCCGGGACCAGCCCCGATTCGGCATGCCCGAACCCGGTTATGATCCAGAGCTGGCTGCCCTCCCCCGCGGCGGCAGCCAGCGAGTGAGGATGTTCCAGGGCGAAGTAGGTGTCCCGATCCCCGTGAACGAACAAAACCGGCGTCGGCGCGATCCGGCCGACGACGTCGAGCGGGGACGCCGGGATCATCGGCCAGATCTCGGGCATCAGCCGTACACCGAGCGCACGACGGGCGACGCGGCGGCCGATGGCCGTCTCCGCGAACCAGTTCACACGCCGCATCGACGGGGTGTCCCGGACATACCACCGGCTCGGCGCGCTCACGCTGACGACCGCGTCGACCGGGTTCCGTACCGCATACCCACGCACGGTCTCCCCGGTCCGGGCGAAGGCCGCGTGGCGGAGTACCGCGGCGGCGCCCATCGACCAGCCCATGGTGATGACGTTCCGGTAACCAAGCCGCCGAGCCGCCCCCACCGCCGCATCCACATCCAGCACTTCAAGATCGCCAAAGGTGCACACGCCTGAGGACCGGCCGTGGCCCCGCAGATCGGGCACGACCACGCCAGCGTACGGACGGATGCCGGCACTGACCGCCCTGACCGGGGGCTTGTCACGCGAACCAGAAAAACCATGGGCGACGACAACTCCAAGATCAAAACTGTGACAGGTGGCGGAAGCAACACGGCTGTAATGGGTCGTGGCGAGGATCTCGCCGTCCGAGGTAGGGAGAACCTCGAAGACGGTATGAGTGGAGTGGGACACTCCGCTATCCTCCCCACAGGCCGGTGTTCGTTTCGCGCCCATGACGGTCGTGGAACGCGGGGGGCCGGTCGCAAGGTATCCGTGGGTCGACGCTGCCCCAACATCGCAACCGAACCCTGGAGGAGTCGACTTGAGCGTCGTCCTGTTGCTCACCAACGCCCCCGGACCGTCCGCGGAGTCCTTTCCCTCGCTTGGGCTCCTGACCCACACCGTTCGCGTCGCGCCGCTGGAGGCCAGCGCGCTCTTGGACGCTCCCCCGGTGGACGTCGTTGTGGTGGACGGGCGCCGGGAGCTCGTTGTCGCCCGCGGCCTGTGTCGTCTGCTGCGTACGACCGGACTCACCACGCCGCTGCTCGCGCTCGTCACCGAGGGTGGGCTGGCCGCGGTGTCAGCCGACTGGGGCGTCGATGACGTGGTCCTCGACAGCGCCGGACCCGCTGAGGTCGAGGCACGGCTGAGGCTCGCGATCGGTCGGATCGCGGCCGCCGGCGGTACCGCGGAAGCCGGTGTCATCCGGTCCGGCGACCTGTCGGTGGACGAGACCACCTACTCGGCCAAGCTGCGCGGCCGTCCGCTCGAGCTCACCTTCAAGGAATTCGAGCTGCTGAAGTACCTCGCGCAGCATCCGGGCCGAGTCTTCACCCGTGCTCAGCTCCTGCAGGAGGTGTGGGGTTATGACTACTACGGAGGTACCCGGACGGTCGACGTCCACGTGCGCCGGCTGCGGGCCAAACTCGGCCCGGAGCACGAGTCGATGATCGGTACAGTGCGGCACGTTGGTTACAAGTTCGTCGCGCCCCCGATCGCCCCGCTCCCTGACGACGCCATACACAACCGTAACGACCGCGAAGTAGTCCGCGCCCCCCAGCGGGTCTCGCTCTAAGCGGTCGGCGCTGGGGGCTGTGCGGCGGAACATGTCCGCGCGGCCCCCGGCCGCCCGAACGTCCTAATGTCGCCTGATGGCGCTGTATCGGACCCGACAACTGACCCGCCACGATGTCGATGCCCTACGGGATCTGACAGCGGCGGCCGCCGAGACGGACGGGATCGCTCCCCTGTCCGATGACGCCGTGTTGCGCATGTCGCCCGATCCGCTCGTACATGGGCAACACCTGATCAGCACTGTGCCAGATGTATCAGACATATCAGACGTGCCAGACCTGCCAGGGCCGCGCCGGATCGCCGGATACGCCTATCTGGCCGACCACCTCGACAACACGTGGCAGGCGGAACTGGTCGTTCACCCCGGGCAGCGGCGCCGCGGCCACGGCGGACGCCTGCTGGCCGCGCTGACCGGCTCCGCTGACCAGGCCGCCGCGCGGCTCAACGTCTGGGCACGCGGCGACCCGCCCGCGGCGGTGGCGCTGGCACACAGGTACGGCTTCGGCCGCGAGCGGGTGCTGTGGCAGATGCGCCGGCCGCTGTCCGTCCTCCCCGGCGTGGAGCTGCCGGCAGGGGTCACCATCCGCCTCTTCGTCCCGGGACAGGACGAGGAGGCGTGGTTGGCCGTCAATCGCGCCGCCTTCACCGGCCATCCCGAGCAGGGCCGTTGGACGGTGACCGACCTTCTCCTACGAGAGGCCGAGCCGTGGTTCGATCCGGCGGGCTTCTTCCTCGCCGAGTCCGCCGGCCGGCTCGCCGGTTTCCACTGGACGAAGGTCCATCCCGCCGCGGCCGGCCGTACCGCGGAGCCGGCCATGGGGGAGATCTATGTCGTCGGTCTGGAACCCGCCTTCGCCGGGCACGGGCTCGGGCGTGCGTTGACCCTCATCGGGCTGCACCATCTGCGTGATCGGGGATTGGCAACGTCGATGCTCTACGTTGACGACGTCAACCAACGGGCGATACGCCTGTACGAGGACCTCGGCTTCACCCGGTATCGCGCGGACATCTCCTACCTGCGCGAACCGGTGAACAGTCCGTTGACCTGATGTGCCGGCACCTGGCCCCGTGCGGAAACCCGCGGGCGCCTGCCATCGCCTCCTCTTCGGTCCGCTGCCGGGGTCACAGTGCGTCCGGCTCGGCAGGTCAGGCCGTCGGCCCGTCAACGAGACGGAAACGGTAACCGACGCCACGGATGCTCTCGATCAGGCGCGGTTGTTCGGCGTCACCGGTGTCCCCGAGACGGCCGCGCAGGCGGCGCACATGCACCGCAAGCGTGTTCGTCTCATGATTGGTTGTCCCCCAGACACGCTCGAGCAGGGTCTGGCGAGTAACCACGGAGCCAGCCTGTTCAAGCAGGATGCGCAACAACCTGAACTCCTGCGGGGGCAGCCGCACCGGTATTCCGTCCACCCGGACCTCGTACGCGACCATGTTCAAGGTGACCCCACCGACCCGCAGCACACCGGGTTCGGTCCGGTCCACACCGAAGCCCCGGACGGATCGCACCAGAGCCAGTATTTCGTTGATCCGGTACGGCTTGGCAACGCAGGCGCTCGCGCCTGCCTCCAACCCAGCCGCGGCCTGGCGCCGGTCCTGCGGGCCGACCCCGAGCAGAATCGGCATGTCGTCGCGGGTACGGACGGTCCGCACCACCGTCACACCGTCAATGACCGGCAGCCGCGCGGAAATGATCACCGCTGCCGGTGCGAGACGGCCGATTTCCAGCAGCGCACGGGCACCGTCCACCGCGACCGTGACCTCAACGCCGTGGTCCGCGAGAACGGACAGAAGTTCGCTGTCCGCGGCCGCGTCGGCAACCAGCAGCGTCGGGCGCCGGCCGCTGGGCAAGGCGACTTCCTCCCCGGAGCGACGTTGTTCCGGAGCCGGGGATTCGTCTTCAAATGGCTGCACGAGACGCATCCGAGTGGTCGCGGTGAATTCGGCTGAACGTGGGACCAGCTGCTGTCCGATTCAGCCGAAACGCCCGGTAATATAATCTTCGGTGCGCTTCTGTGTTGGATTAGAGAAAATCTTCTCCGTCCTGTCCATCTCCACCAGCCGTCCCGGATCACCGGTCTTGTCAAGCGTAAAGAATGCCGTCGTGTCACTGACCCGGGAAGCCTGCTGCATATTGTGCGTCACAATAACGATGGTGTAACTCGCCTTGAGCTGGGCGATCAGATCCTCAATAGCGAGCGTCGAGATCGGGTCAAGCGCGGAACACGGCTCGTCCATAAGCAGCACCTGCGGTTCCACGGCAATTGCACGCGCGATACACAGCCGCTGCTGCTGTCCGCCGGACAGGCCAGAGCCTGGCCGGCCGAGACGGTCCTTGACTTCCTCCCACAGGTTCGCGCCGCGCAGCGACTGCTCAACCCGCTCATCGAGGAGCGCCTTCTTACGGGTGCCGTTCAGCTTCAGGCCGGCGATGACGTTCTCGTAGATGGACATCGTCGGGAACGGATTCGGGCGCTGGAAGACCATACCGACGTTACGGCGCACGTTCACCGGGTCGACGCCGGCACCGTAGAGGTCCTGCCCGTCCATACGGACCTGTCCCTCAACCCGGGCGCCGGGCAGTACCTCATGCATGCGGTTGAGCGTCCGCAGCACAGTCGACTTACCGCAGCCGGATGGCCCGATGAAGGCGGTGACATTTTTCGGCTCTATGCTGAACTGGACGTTGGCGACGGCCTTGAAATTGCCATAATAGGCGGTCAGTCCGGAAACATCGATGCGGGTGGCCATGAGTTACCTCGGCTCGTTGCGCCGCAGCCGTACGATGACCGGTGCGGACGGTACGGACGGTACGGGAAAAACGACAAGCGCGGGTGCGGACAGCGCAATAACCATCATCGGACCCGGGCGAATCGAGCCGCAACCCGGGCGATGGCGCTCAGCAACATCACTAGAACAATAAGTGTCAACGCGGCGGCCCAGGCCCGGTCAACAGCCACCTGCTGCGGCGCCCCGGCCTGTGAGTAGATATAAAGCGGCAGCGCTGACTGCGGCCCGGAGAACGGGTTGAAGTTGATGGCGTCGTTCCCGAAAATAGTCAGCAGCAGCGGTGCGGTTTCACCGGCGACCCGAGCCACCGCGAGCATGACACCGGTCACAATGCCGGGCAGCGCGGTCGGCACGACAATTTTGAGAATAGTTCGCCACCGGGCGACACCCAACGCGTAACTGGCCTCACGCAACTCGTTCGGGACGAGTTTGAGCATCTCCTCGGTGGACCGCACGACGATAGGAATCATCAAAATGGTCAGGGCGAGCGCACCGGCGAAGCCGGACGGATTCTGGTTGAGCGCGAGAAGGTAGAACGACAGGATGAACAGGCCCGCGATGACCGAGGGCAGGCCGGTCAGTACGTCGACGAAAAAACTGATGGTCCGGCTGATCCGCCCGCGGCCGTACTCGACCAGATAGATCGCGACCAGCATGCTGAAGGGAACCGCGAAAAGACTTGCCAGGGCGATCTGCTCCAGGGTCCCGACCAGAGCGTGGTAAATGCCGCCGCCGGCGTCCCGCGCCCCGATATTTCGCATGGAGGTGGTCAGGAAGTCGTAGCTGACCCGCTGCGCGCCCTTGGCGATCACGCTTGCCAGCACCGCGACCAGCGGGATAAGCGCCAGCAGGAAAGCGAGATAGACCAGCGTGGTGACGAACCGGTCGACGGCCTTCCGGGCACCTTCAACCATGCCCGACGCCACGCTCTGGCCGATCAGGTAGAGCGCACCGGCAATCAGCACAAACTGAATCTTGCTGTCTATCGGCGCCACGACATATAGCAGCACGGTGGCCACGACCGCACCGGCGCCAATGGCCGCGAGCGTGGTCAGCGACAGCTTCTGGCCGGTCAGGTCCATGCCGCCGGGGCTGGTCGCCGGGGCGATAGTCGTTGTACTCATCAGGTGGCCCCCGAGAATTCACGCCGACGGGCGATGACTGCCCGGGCCATTATGTTGACGAGCATGGTGACAATAAACAGCACGAGACCGGACGCGATGAGAGCCCCACGGCCGATGGGATTGGCTTCGCTGAAGCCGTTCGCCACGTTGGCCGCGATGGTGTTGCCGGCCGGCGACAGGATATGCCAGGAAATGTTAAAGGACGCGGGCAGCACCAGTGCGACCGCGATCGTCTCCCCCATCGCCCGGCCGAGTCCCAGCATGGACGCGCTGATCACTCCGGGTTTGCCGTACGGGAGCACCGCGGTCCGGATCATTTCCCAGCGGGTCGCGCCGAGGGCGAGCGCCGCCTCCTTGTGCGGGTTCGGCACCTGGAGAAAAATCTCACGGGAAATCGCTGCGACAATTGGCAGAATCATGATGGCCAAGACAATCGAGGCAACGAAAATCGATCGTCCGACAAGACCGTCATCCGTGCTGAACAGGGGGATCCAGCCGAAGTAGTCGGTCAGCCACTGCTGCAGACCGTTCATTCTCGGGACAAGAACAATCAGGCCCCAGAGGCCGAAAACAACGCTGGGGACCGCCGCGAGCAAATCGACGATGAACGCCAGTGGGGTAGCGAGACGGCGCGGGGCGTACACCGTGATGAACAGCGCGATTCCAACTGCCACCGGCACAGCAATGATCATCGCGATAACAGCTGTGAGCACCGTACCGAACAGCAGTGCCGCGATTCCGAAGACCGGCGGAGATGCGTTGGGAAACCATTCGGTCGTGGTGAAGAAGTTCCCGGTGTTGGCCTGCAGCGCGCTCGTGGCCTCAATCACCAGGAAAGCCGCGATCGCCGCGATAAGGACAAGCAGGCCGATGCCGGCCGCGCGGGTCACGTTCTTGAAGATGAGGTCCGCGGGGCTGACCCGCGCATGCGCGCTGCCGCTGACGGGTTTTTTGAGCGCTGGTGGCCCGTTGCCTCTCGGTGAACCCGCGCCCTGGCCGTCCGATTCACTGCTCATAATGCCTCTCAACAGGTGGTGGTGGCCGGTGTGCCCGCCCGGTCGGCCGCCGGGTGCGCGAAATCTCTCTCGCGCGCCTAGCGGCCCTTGGAGCCAGCCGTGGTGGGCACACCGGCGGTCGTCCGGTCAGGATCCGTCGCTCCGGCCGGCGGGGAGAATGGCTATGAGATGGTCGCCACGACCGAGCTCACCTTGCTGGCGAGATCACTGGGAAGCGGAGCGTAACCGAGATCGGCGATAGCGGCCTGACCATTCGTGGAGGATGTGTAGGTCAGGAAGGACTTCACCAGGGTGGCCTGACTCGCGGCCAGCCCCTGCGTGCAGGTGATCTCGTAAGTGACAAGGTAGATCGGGTAGGCACCAGACGTGGTCGCCGTGTAGTCGAAGGTCAGCTTCAGGTCAGGCGCCGGAGCGACCTTCGCTGTGCTCACGCCCTTGGAGGTGGCCTCGGTACTGACCGCCACATACTCACCAGCACCATTTTTGATCTTTGCTGTCGAAAGGCTCGCGTTTTCCGCGAAGGAGAGCTCGACGTAACCGATGGCGCCAGCGGTCGCCTTCACGGTCGCGGTCACCCCGTCGCTGCCCTTGGAGCCCTGGCCGCCCGGAGCCTTCCAGTCCGAGCCCGAAGCGAACGTCCAGTCGCTCGCGGCGGCACCGGCCAGGTACTTGGTGAGGTTGTCCGTGGTGCCCGAACCATCCGAACGGTGCACCGAGACGATCGTCGTACTCGGCAGCGTCAGGCCGGGATTGTCGGCCGCGATCACCGGGTCATTCCATTTGGTGATCGCACCAGAATAGATCTTCGCCAAGGTCGCGGCGGAGAGCTGTAGATCTTTCACGCCAGCGAGATTGTAGATCACCGCGACCGGCCCGGCGACCATGGGGAGGTTGACGAGCTGCCCGCCAGTGCAACGCTTGGCCGCGCTGGTCGCCTGGTCACCACTGATCGCTGAATCCGAGCCGGCAAAATCGATCTTTCCATCCACGAACGCCTGCTTACCAGCGGCAGAGCCGACAGCCTGGTAATTGATCGTAGATCCGGAACAGGCGGTCTGGTACTTCTTGACCCACTCGTCCATCGCGTTCTTCTGCGCGGTCGAGCCCGAGGCAACGATCGACCCTGTTGCGCAGGAGATCGCGCCCGTGGCAGTGCCCGCCGTCGAGCTCGGCGATGCCGTGTTGTTGTCGGAACCGCAGGCGGCCACCCCCAGCACCGCCGACATCGCAAGGCCCATGACCGCGACCTGACGCTTCCCTATATTCACAAGCGACCCTTCGTCTTCAGCGCAATAGCGCCGTTCTGTCCGCCCCCAGACTGGGGTGCCGGCAAGAATCGAAGCGATTCAACATGAACGAAAGATGAACGGAAGCGAACATAAATCAGGCGGGAATCGAAACACATTGGAGGCCCAGGACGGATTCACACGGATTCGCCACGTCGGGTACGGCCGGCTATCTTACACCCGCCAGGTCCGTCGACGCACATTCGATCACTTCTCGATCTGCCGGCATGCCGCCCAGCACGATCTCATTTTGCAGCCAAAGATCGAATTCTGGCAACCAGAGCCCGCGCCTCGCCGCGGAGCCACACTGCCCGCGTCCAACGAGAATCACGGTCTACGACGTGTTGCGGAAGTCGTCGTTCGACCAGGGAGCCGCCTCCATGCGGTTCCCTGGCAAGGCCACAGACCACAGACCCCAGACCACAGACCACAGACCACGCCGATACCGGATGCGTGGTATCGGTGCGGCCGAGAACGCGTCCAAGCGCGGCCGAGGAGGCGGCGAGCTCACGAACAGCAGCCGCGCTGAAAACTCCCCGTCCGCCGGGATGGACCCGACCAGCACCCCCGGCGAATCTATCTCCATGAACAAAAGAACCGCACCACCCGGACCGGAAACCGGCTGGCCAGTAACGATCACCAAACACATCGACGGCACACGGATCAGTGTCAGCGTCAGTACCCAGCCAGGGATGGGCACAGAGCCATGCGCGCTCCTGCTCCGCCTGCTGCCGTCACTCCTTGACGTCCTCTTCCGCGCCTACCTGGCATCCGCCGAAGCATGTCAACCCGCCGGCGCCCTCACGGACGCGGCCATCATGACGGTGGACGACGGTGTTCAGGCGTGCATACCGGCAGCCGAGCATCTGATACACGCGCACTCACACCGGGCCGAACAGCGAGAGCATTCGGTCACGGTCTGCGAAGGAAGTACCGTATCCGATCTTTGTTGGATACTCAATGAGCTGCCGGCCCACGCTCGTCTCGTTGACTTCGCCAGCGATACTGACGTCACGCTCGTCTTTCGCGCCGACAGCGTTGCCTTGGCCACCGACCATGACTGACAGGCCCCACCCTGGGCCCGATCAGATCGGTGCCCGCTGTAGTTCCAGATCAGCGCGACTCTCACACCAGTAGGGTCCTTCGTCCTCCACCACATCCGTCATGATCACATGATGACGTCCGACGTGTCCCTCGGGGAGCAGGCAGGTCAGTCCATCCGCTCGGCATCCCGGCGCGGTAACCGTTGTAGGTGTGGCCCATATCAGCCATGCCTCCTGATTGCCCCAGCCCTGAAGAACAGCCATGTGATTATCGGGATGCCCGACCTCAAGCGCGCACGTGACCTCGTCCGCTACCTCGTAAGCGGCCCCCGGGATGCCGTCAAACCGGCTGATGACCTCGTCGGGCACACGCTGCCACACACCACAGGCACCATCGTCGATGGAGATGCCCATCGTCGTCCCCTCCCCGCAAATACACAGAGATCCAAACTGCCTCATCGCGGCTCGATTCCACCTGAGTGGACCGGCCATGTCACGGAAGATTGCTCCAGGACCGGCCTGGTGCACTCAGGTCGACTAGGGCGTGTCTGACGGATGTTGGTCGATGTGGGCGATGATCCAGAAGGTGGCCTGCAAGGCGGAGGAGGTCCGGATAGTGATGTTCTATCCGGACCGACGACAACGCAGCAAGCCACCTCCTGGGCATTGATCCGCACGATCAAAGATCCATCAGGCATGCCCTAGCTCCGATACAAGCACGCACGACCCGGAGCTCGCACACCGGGTAGGAACTTTCTGTTTTGTCTCGACTCCAAAAAATAATCAGTCTTATAATCCTCCCGATTATTATTAATCGTCACAATCAGATCGAAAATATTCCTATAAAGCCCCCAGGGCTACCTCGATTACAGCTGCTTCCTACGGCCCGCCTCGGAAGTCATCGTTCGATCAGGAAGCCGGACAGCTGACTTTCGAAATACGCCCTTAGAGCGCTCCGGCAATAGGGGTGTGGATCAAGGAGTGGGGCTGGGGTGCATGCATCGCGAGGCGGCGGAGGCAGGCACCGGAGGTGTTGGGTGGCGACCGACGAGCCGGGGTACCCGTGCATCGCGCAGCGATGGACGGGGAGCGATGACGCGAGGTGCGCGCCCCAACCCGCGACACCGCGTCCCCTCTTGCCGGTCGCTCTAAGTGGTCGGCGACGCCATGCCTTCTCTTGTTGATCTCTTTAAGGAAGCACTCGCCCACGAATAGTTACCGACAGCCGAGCGTGTACTGCCGCACCCGCGACCACGGTGGCAACCCGTGGTGTCGCGGCAATAATGATCAATGCGCCGTCGGTTGACCCCGCATTACCTTCTCCCACCTCACGAGGACGCGGAAGCGCCAAAACGGTGACGTCGGACGCAACCACTGTCGCGCTGCCGGCTTCGGCGCCCGACGCTGTCGATGTATCGCCAGTGGGTGCTGGGAGCGCCATTGGCATAGCCCCATCCCGTGGCATAGCCCCATCCCGTGGTGTAGCCCCATCCAGCGGCATGGCCCCATCGCGCGATCTTGTTTCTGCAACCTCCGCTGTGGTGGATGCCGCAAGCACATCCACCCGATCACCCACACGCAGGAACACGACGGATCCAGCATCAGTGATCCGTACTGGCGTCGCGACCAGGCCATAAGCACTCTGCCGCTGGGTGAGCAGCCCGGGGCCGAGAAAGCGCGCGTCGGTGATCGTCTCACCACGACCGACCGGTGCGGCCAGCGTACGACCAACGGCATCCTCGGGCTGCCGGGCAGCGCCCGCTGGCACCGCTTCCGTTGGCAAAGACACGATCCGGATGTCGGTTGGGGCAATAACCGCTCCACCGTCCAGCTCGACCGCCGCCACGACCACCGCTGTGCCGGGCAGCGGACGGCTGGAGCGCAGCGCGCCAGTGGCAAGGAGCAGGGTCAGAGCAGCGCAAAGACCCGCGAGAACCCGCCGCCGGGCCCCAACCGCGAGCCGCCAGGCACGGACCTCCCCGATGCGCGCCGGTATGCGTCCGGCAAGCCACATCGCGACCTCCAGGATCCTCACGAACAAACGAGAAGATCACGTTAGCCACCGAACGGGAAACCGTCATGGCCGGAGCACACGCTGTGGACAAAGCATCGCTCACCCACGCTCGAGGCCGCGCCCTGTGGAAAAACCGACTCCGGCCACGATCTCGAAACAGTCGCTCTCGCGGAGAGCTGTTACCAGTGCCCCGGGCTCCCGCAGGAGCCCGGGGAGCCCGCATCGATCAAGCCGCAGCTGTACTCGAGCCGCCGGACGAACTGGACGAGCTGCCTGAACTAGACGATGACGCCGTGCTTGCGGAGGTCGACGAGCTTGCGGCGCTCGACGTCGCGTCCACCGAACCGCCCCCTGCGGGCGTACCAGCCCCAACGGTTTCCTTGCCGGACGTATCAGCGCCAGCTTCCTTGCTGACCTTTTCCTTCGCCCGGTCTCGGGCTCCACCGCCACCGGATCGGCTGTCGGTCTTGTAGAAACCGGCACCCTTGAACACGACGCCGACCGAGCTGAACACCCTGCGCAGTTTGCCGCCACAGGCCGGGCACTCGGTCAGCGCCGCATCGTTGAAACTCTGCACAACTTCAAGATCATTATCGCACGCGGTGCAGCGGTACTCGTAGCGCGGCACGGACTCCTCCCAGGAGTTAGCACTCGACTTCGATGACTGCCAACTCTAACCCGAGATGATAGCGGCGCGTCGGAGACCACCCCCAGAGCATGGATCCGAGCCAGCTGTCCGCCTCAGAGCGTGTGTGAGATCGTCATTCCGGCTCGCCGCGTCCAGACGCCCCCTGGCCGTGTTGTCGGCCACACCGAGACAACTCATCCGGTATCGCTTCGGCCTGCCGCCTTGCCAGGGGGCGCCTGGACGCGGCTCACTGATCGAAAGCCCGATCTCACACACGCTCTCAGTGCTGGCGATCATAAAAATGATCGCCAGCTTACACACCAGACGTGCTACCGCATGTCCGCCAAGACCCCGGACGCCCCGCAACGTACGGTGGCATGCGGCGCGACGATGACATGAACGCCCACGTCATGCGATTCAGTCGGAACATGGGCAACCAATTCACGATCATGAACTATCGCCACAATCAGCGCATTCGTTCTCACGCGCCGTAACGCCCGATCGTAAGATCCGCCGCCACGTCCAAGACGCCCTCCACGCACATCAGCCGCCAGCGCCGGAACAACGATGACATCCACCTGGGAAAGATCAACGACCTTCGCGCCGAGTGGCGGCTCGCGAGTTCCAAAAGCGCCCGCGATCAGTGATCCACTGTACTCCCGGAAGTCCAGATCAAGATCGGGTCGCATGGACGGCAGCAGGATACCCACTCCCCGAGCCCGCAGCTGAACGAGAAGTCCGCCAGTCTCTGGCTCACCAGGCAGACTCACATACGCGGCCACCCAACGGGCCGTGGCCACCTCCGGGAGGGCGAGCACCCGGCGGGTCAACAAAGCGGACGTGCGCCCGCCCATCGAAGCCACCGGCGGCGAGCCGCTCAATCCAAGATTTTTATCTGCGGTCCGGCTGGCGCGGGCCGCCAGCAGACGCGCCCGCAGCTCCGCCTTCGCCTCGTTGCGAGTCCAGTCCGCGGGCATATCAGAAAGCGTCGCGGTCGAGATGATGGGGCGGACGCTCGGCCCGCAGCCGCTCGATGTCGGTGCCCACACCCTCCTCAGGCACGTCCTGGTCATCGCCCCAACCGATGTCACGGTCGTCGTCGGACCGTGCCTCGTCCCACATGAGCGTTTTCCTCCCTGCTTCGGAAGCCTCCGCCATCCTGTCCGGCCCTGCGGGCGCGGCTGGCCCAGCAGCGGGTTCACGGGTCCAACGTCCCGCTCCCTTGCCGATGCCGCGATCACGCCTCGGCCTGTCCAGATCCGCCCGTCGGTAGACCGGGATCCCCCACAGCATTGACGACCGACGCAATCGCGCCCGCGACCGCGTCCAACGCATCGCGCACACCTGCCGAGTATGCCTCGAATTCACCGCCTGACCTGCGCATTCCCTTCTCTGTCAGAAGTTCGGGCACGACATCGATCGCGGCCCGCACAGCGCAACGATAGCGGGCTACCGAGAGCGGCGGATCCCCATGCGGGTCTTGATCATATGCCTCGTCGCGATCCAGCATCGCCCGAACCACGTCGCGGCGAGTTACCGGTACCACCATCTGTATCCTCCCGGAGAATTTGCTGTTCAGCAAAACAAACCATAGCGGCGTACTTGGCAGCCAGCAAAGCCGTTACGCTGTTCGCGTGGACGACGGTGAACGTCTGGTCGGCATCGGGGACATAGCCTTCCAGCTAAAGATCACGCGCCAGGCGGTTGACTACTGGACGCGCAGGGACCCACAGTTCCCCACCCCCCTGCAGGTCATCAACGCGCCTACCGCGAGCTCCAAAGGCACCCGCGTGTGGCGCAAACGCGATGTCGACGCGTGGATCGTCGAGTACTACCGGCGGCGGAGGACCTAACGGCCAAAGACAACATGATCATAGTTCTTTTCACCTGGCCGGCGCCCCTCGAGGGGCGCCGGGAGGCCCGTATGGGCCGGATCAACGTCGCCAATCTGACAGCAGCCTCGGAGTAGGCCGCCACCGTTCATTTCACGCACCCAACGGACTTCGGGGAACGGCGACGTCGATCTTCGTGCTGCCCGACAATGCATATGCACTTGCACCTGCAATCGCAACCACGGATTCGAGTGGCTGCGGCCGCGGCGCCGGGTACCACTAACGGGCCACGCCAGATCCAGGCCCGCCCACTCCGCTCGGCCGACGATGCCCTGTTGATCAAATCTGTCGAAGGAAATTTCGATAACCTAGTATCTTTAGTAAGTTTACTGGCAAACGGAAATGGCACTGGCATCAGAGCCGGAAATCCTCGCGTAGCTCCGAGCCGGGAATCCTCGGCCAGGACACATCCGTAGATCCATAATAATTACACTCCGCAACAATCATCGACCGTGACTTCGTGGACTGTAAGGATCTGGGCCACGGTGCCGCGATGTTGACTTCCAGCGATGGGCAGCCGAAGCCCTCAGCCCGATCCAAAGATCATCTATCTCGGCAACTGATGGCAGGACAGCTTTGACCGCTAGCCCCGATCTTGCCGATGGACGTATAACGATCTTCGATGGCAGGACCCTCCCGGGATCTCTCCCACCCGTGCCCCCCATCGCGGGTCACCGATGTGAGCGCCCGTTGTCATCAGCCCACGGCACCACGATCAGCGGGGTGCTGCTCAGCGGCATCCTACTCAGGGGAAGCGCCGCCGGCCGCTTCGAGCAGGGCTCGCAAGAGCCGTACCTGCCGGGATGAAAGACCGGCCACAAAGTGACGCAGGGCTGTGTCCTGGTCCGTGACCTGGCCCAACAACGCGAGCATTCGTGCGGAGGCGTACTCCTCCTGACATCGGGTCGTACGGTACATCCACACCCGTCTGACACGTACCCGTTCGACATGCCCCTTGGTGATAAGGCGGCCGAGCGTGGTGGCTACTGTGCTGTGCGCGAGTCCTCCACCCAGCATCTGCTGAATAGCGCCGGTACTCACGGGCGTCCGCGCAGCCCATAGCGCCGCCAGGACAGCTCCTTCAAGTTCGCCTGGTTGGCGGCGGGCCGTCACACCGACGGTATCACGCGTCCGATCGGTCGATGTCTGGTCGGTCTTTTTCTGGCCGGCCGCCGCCCAATCCGTATTGTCGTGACGATGTCCGGACCATGGGCCAAGAGTGGTCAACAAGGGCCATCCTCGGGGGCTCGAATGACTGCGGAGCTGAAGGGCCGTCCGTGGCGTGAGTCGCGACGATGCCCCATTCAGCCTGCTGGACGTGAAAGAAAGCGGACCGGAGCCCGATCAGGCCCGCCAATCCCGCTGGAAAAACCAGACAGAGATGTGTTGGCGGGAACAGAAAGCCGGTGCGAAGCGACAGACGGTCTCCTGGTCGGCAGCGTGGCGCAACCGGCGTCGGTGAGTCACCGATCTCGGCCTCAGTGACCATGAAGAACCCTGTCGGGAACCCAGCATGACCGCGCGGAAATTCCGATTGAAGCTTATTCGATCATGACTCGTCTCGCGCGCCGGGAAACCCCGGCCACCGGCTGGCACATACCTATCTCGGCGGCCCCCGCCGGACCATGGCATAGCGCAGGACCCAGCCCCGCACGTGGCCACCGAAGCTGGCTACGCCGGCCAGTTGGACCGCTTGGCGGTTGTGGGCTGGTACACCTTCCCAGCCAGGGGGCAGGCCGGGGGAAAACATCGAAAGCACGCTGTGCAGAACCCTGGTCGCAAGCGTCACAATAAGATCGGAAAACCGCCGGAACCGACGCGGAAACTGCCCGGAACGACTGAGGGAGCAGCGGGAATGGTCGTCTGACCGGCTGCTTGCGAGAGCCTGCTCCACCGGCGCGGCAGCCACGCGGACGGGGGCCCCGATCATGCTTGAAAACGAATCTCGGACAGGTTCCGGCACGCCGCCGACGACAGACCGGATACGGAGCGTCCAGCTCGACAGGACGACAGCATGCCCCATTCGTCCGCCACGAGCCTATCCATTCGGACATGGCTTCGCGACATGTGCTGTAGCCCGCCCGTCTGTAGTCACGTGTGCCCGAACATCGGCGCCCCATCCGCTCGATGAGCAGTTTATGCATGAGGGACGGATCGACGCATACGCAATTGGGCGGAAGCTACTGTGGTTACTCCCTCAGAGTGAAACCGATCCGACCGCCCAGCCCAGCACGGAGCAAGGCGATACACATCAAGGCCCAAGCGGGCAGACTCATGCGCAGCGCACATGATAAGCCGCTCAGGGCGACGGAGCCGGACCGTCTCACTACTCTACGAAGATCAACAAGAGATTCGTTCACGGCGTCACGTAGTCAGGCCATCCAGCCGCCGGTACCAGTGCCGCGTTTGAAGTCAGCACCGAGCCCGCGGGAAACTTTCCGCCGCCAGCGACGAAATCATGCTACCCGTAGCTGCGCGGTCCGCACCAGCGCATCACAGGTCTCCTCCGTACGCGCCACATCAACGCACAGAGAAGTCACGAATACATTCAAGGCCTCCTGGACGGCAACCAC
>NZ_CAKJTR010000010.1:0-7164 GCF_917627355.1 Protofrankia sp. Cj3
CGCGGCGCGTGAGCGCCACACCGAGCGCGCGGGCGCCCGCCAGGAAAGTGTCAGGCGCCGGTTTACCGGCCAGCTGTTCGCGTTCGGCCACAATACCGTCGATTCGGACCACCACCAGGGAGTCGAGACCGGCGGCGGTGAGTATCGCCGCGCAGTTCGTGCTCGACGATACGACCGCGCGCGCGGCACCCACTGCCACCAACGCCCGCAGGTAGCGTACAGAACCAGGATAAGCGGCGACCCCATCATCACGAATCATGGCTGTTACGAGTTCGTTCTTGCGTTTGCCCAGGCCATAGACTGTGTCAGCGGATGACGGATCTTCCGGGCCGCCCTCAGGCAGCTCGATGTGGCGGGCAGCGAGAAAGGACCGGATGCCGTCCGCCCGGGGCTTGCCGTCGACATAGGAGGGATAGTCGTCACCGACGCTGAACGGGACACATGGGCCACGGTCGCGTTCCGACCGGCGGCGGAGGAAGGTGTCGAACATCTCCTTCCACGCAGCCGCGTGGACAGTCGCGGTCTGGGTCAGCACACCGTCCAGGTCGAAGAGGTACGCCCTGATGCGTTCGGGTAGTCCGAACATCCGTTCAGTCCTCTCGAAGGCTTGGAGGCGCTGGAAGTTCGCCCAGGGCCTGCCCGCGCCTCTCGATACACATACCCCAGCCCGGCTCATTGATCCATCCCCCTGTTGCCGGGTGCTTTTATGCGGTGTTCTCTCATACCCGGGACGCTCCTGCCTGACCGCGCGGCGGGCGGGGTAAGGTCCCGCGGGCAGACCCAAACGGGCCAGGCAGGTAGCAGACACACACCCAGCCCGTGGCCGCCGACAGCGCGATAATGACCTTTCGTGCCGCTGGTGGCCGTGAGAGATGAAGAAACTGGCCAACAGCGACGCGATAATCACCTTTTGTGCCGCTCGCGGCCGTGGGACATGACGAGGGAGCCGTGGGGCATGACGAGGGGAAGGAGGCGTCGTCCGTGACGACCATCAGCCGCGGCAGCCATCCCGCGGGGACCACCGAAACCAGCCGGCTCGGCGGCGATGCCCACGGAGACCACGTGATATCACGGCCGGCACGACCTCTGTTGCCGGCCTGGAACCACCCGTGGATACCGACCGCGGCCGCCGCCCTGGTGTTCATCGCCGGACTGATCGATATCGTGTCCGGGGTCACCCCCGAGTGGCGCGACCGGCTGGATGTGATCCGCCAGATCCTGCCCGGAGCGGCATCGCGCCAGGCCGCCGCGTTCACGGTGGTAGTCGGCCTCCTTCTGCTCCTGCTCGCCCGTGGTCTGCGCAGACGCAAGCGCCGTGCCTGGCTCGGTGTGGTGACATTGCTCGGCACGAGCATCGTCCTGCATGTGGTCAAGGGCCTCGACTTCGAAGAGGCGGTCGCGTCCGCGGCGCTGCTCATCGGGCTCGTACTGGCCCGCGGCGACTTCCGGGCCAAGGGTGATCCGACAACCCGCTGGCGGGCGCTGTGGGTCGGGCTGACCCTCGCCGCAGCCTCGATCATGGTCGGGCTGGTCCTGCTGCGCATGGGCGCTGGCCGCCTGCTCGGTCCGCATCCGCTGACCGCCCAGCTCGCGCATGTCGTCGAGGGGCTGATCGGCATCCACGGACCGCTTCGGTTCAGCTCCGAGCGGGTCTCCGACCTCGTCACCCGGATCCTGCTCACAATGGGCCTGCTCACCATCATCACCGTCGTGTACCTGGCGCTGCGCCCACCGGAACCGCGCCCGCGCCTGTCCGCCGATGATATTGAACGGATGCGCGCGCTGCTCACGCGGCACGGGGATGCCGACTCACTCGGTTACTTCGCCCTGCGCGGCGACAAGACCGTCGTCTGGTCGCCGACGGGCAAGGCCTGCGTCGCCTACCGGGTGGTGTCCGGGGTGATGCTCGCCAGCGGCGATCCGCTCGGTGACAACGAGGCATGGCCGGGCGCGATCCGGGAGTTCCTACGGATCGCCGCCGAACATGCTTGGATACCAGCGGTTATCGGATGCTCCGAAACCGGCGGAAAAGCGTGGGAACGAGTTGGCCTGACGGCGCTGGAGTTCGGCGACGAAGCAATCATCGACGTGCGGACCTTCACCCTTGAAGGCCGCGACATGCGTAACGTCCGGCAAGCTGTCGGCCGGGTCGAGCGGGCCGGCTACACCTACCGCGCCGTCCGGATGAGCGATCTGCCCCCCGAGGAGGGCAAACGGTTGAGGGAGCAGGCCGAAGCCTGGCGGGGGGCGGAAACCGAACGCGGTTTCTCCATGGCCCTCGGCCGGATCGGCGAGCCCAGCGACGACAGCTGCGTCGTGGTGATGGCCTTCGACCGCGATGGGCTCGGCAACGGCGGCAGCCCGGGTGACGGCGGCAGCCCGGGTGACGGCGGCCCAGCCGGCAGCGGCGACTCAGGCAGCGGCGACTCAGCCGGCGCTGGTTCGGGTGGCGCGCGGAACGTGGCCGGTCCGGAGAGCGCTGGAAATAATCCGCGGCTGCGGGCACTGCTGCACTTCGTCCCCTGGGGACACCGGGGCCTGTCACTGGACCTGATGGTGCGCGACCGTGCCGCGGACAACGGGCTGAACGACTTCCTGATCGTCTCAGCGGTCCGGGCCGCGGGCGGGCTGAACGTGGACCGCCTGTCCCTGAACTTCGCCTTCTTCCGGTCCGCGTTGGAGCGCGGGCAGCGGCTCGGTGCCGGGCCGGTGACCCGCCGTTTCCGCGGGCTGCTGGTCTTCCTCTCCCGCTGGTTCCAGATCGACAGCCTCTACCGGTTCAACGCGAAGTTCCAACCGCAATGGTCGCCGCGCTACATCTGCTTTCCAGCCAACCGCGATCTTCCACGTATCGCTCTGGCCATGCTCGAAGCCGAGGCCTTCCTGGTCTGGCCGCGACTCACGACCTTCCCGGCCACGCGCCGCCTGGCGCGGTTGGCCCATCGCCGCCCATCCTGCTGAGCGACGAGGCCCGAACGCGGAAAAGCCCGGAACGATGTGCATGGGGTGCTGTCAGCATGACAGCGGATCCACATCGTTCCGGGCGGCCTCACCTCAAGACGACGTCACATCAGCCGGGCCCGGATGCTCCCGCGCTGTCTGTCCCGCCAGCGGTGTCCGCCGCGACAGCGCCGCCCACCGTCGCCGTTGGGGGAACGCCCCCGGCCTGGACCGGCGCGGCCAACGAGCGGGCGAGCAGCTGGGAGACGTCCAGGACCTCGACGCCTTCCCTTGCCCCGCCGGACTGCTTCTTCTCGGTCACGGCATCGGTCAGCATGACGATGCAGAACGGGCAGGCCGTGGACACGATGTCCGGATCGAGCGCGAGCGCCTCGTCCACCCGTTCGACGTTGACCCGCTTACCGATCTTCTCTTCCATCCACATGCGGGCGCCGCCGGCACCGCAGCAGAAGCCGCGGTCCTTGCAGCGGTGCATCTCCTGGCTGCGCAGGCCGGGAATGCTGTCGAGGATCTCCCGTGGCGGGGTGTAGACCTGGTTGTGCCGGCCGAGGAAACACGGATCATGGTAGGTGACCGATGAGTCCACCGGCTGGACGGGGATGAGCCTCCCGTCCTCGACGAGCTTGCCGAGCAGCTGTGTGTGATGGATGACCTCATATGTCCCGCCGAGCGCCGGGTACTCGTTCGCGAGGCTGTTGAAACAGTGCGGGCAGGTGGCCACGATCTTCTTCGCGGACGCGGCGTTGAGAACCTCGATGTTGGCCTTGGCCATCTCCTGGTACAGGTACTCGTTACCGAGCCGGCGGGCCGGGTCGCCGGTGCAGGACTCGCTTGTGCCGAGGATGGCGAACGACACCCCGGCGGTGTGCAGCAGCTCGGCGAACGCCCGGGAGACCTTCTTGGCCCGGTCCTCGATCGCGCCGGCGCAGCCCACCCAGTACAGGTACTCGACATCGTCCGGAATGGCCGCACCATCGTCGAGCACCCGGACGTCGAATGCCAGCCCCTCGGTCCACTCCGTGCGGACCCGCGGCGAGACGCCCCACGGGTTGCCGTTGTTCTCCAGGTTGCGCAACATCACGCCGGCCTCGCTCGGGAAGGCCGACTCGATCATGACCTGGTAACGGCGCATGTCGATGATGTGATCGACGTGCTCGATGTCGACGGGGCACTGCTCGACGCAGGCGCCACAGTTGGTGCAGGACCACAGGACGTCGGGGTCGATGACCCCGCCTTCCTCCTCGGTGCCGACGAGCGGTCGGTCGACCTGCGGTTGACCGGGCTCGGGAACCCGCCCGAAGCCCGACTCGGGTACATGGTGGGCAACGTGCTTCGTCGACGTTTCCGCCGAACCGCCGGTGGCCGCGCCGGCTGAGGCCGTGGCCTCCTCGCTGTCCCCAGCCGCCTTGGCCGCGAGCAGATACGGCGCCTTCGCGAACAGGTGGTCCCGAAGATCCATGATCAGAATCTTCGGCGACAACGGCTTGCCGGTGTTCCAGGCCGGGCACTGGCTCTGGCAGCGCCCGCACTCCGTGCAGGTGGAGAAGTCGAGCATGGCCTTCCAGGAGAAGTCCTCGACCTTGCCGACGCCGACGATCGGCTCGTCGGCCTCCATCAGGCTCTCGATGTCGGGGGTGCTGCCAAGCCGGCCGAGCGCCTTGGGCTCACGCTTGGTGATGACGTTGATCGGCGCAAGGAAGATGTGCAGGTGCTTGGAGTAGGCGACCAGCACCAGGAAGCCCATGATGATGGCGATGTTGAGCAGCAGGAAGACGGTCTCGATGTGCTCGTTGACCGACGTCGAGAAGACGTCCAGCGGACGGCTGACCAGGTAGGACGCGAAGGCCCACCTCGTGTCGCCCTGCGGGTGGGTGCCGGCGTTGAACTGGGCGCCCCGCAGGATCAGCAGGGTGACTATCACCGACGTGATCATTCCTAGGATGACCCAGGCCGGCCCCGTGTGCGAGCCGTAGAAGCGCGACCGGCGCTCGAGGCGGGCCGGCGCGTTGCGCAGCCGAATGATCGTAAAGGCCACGAGCCCGACGAGTACCGCCACCGCGAAGAAGTCCTCGACGAAGCCAACCACCGCCCAATGGCCGAACAGCGGTATGTGGAAGTGGTCGTCGAAGAGCGCGCCGAACGCCTCGATCACGGTCAGCATGAGGATCGTGAAGCCCCAGAAGGTGAAGGCATGCGCGAGCCCGGGGACCGTCCACTTCAGCAGTTTTCGCTGGCCGCCGACCTCACTGATCTCACTCCACAGACGCTCGGCCGCCCCGTCGAACCGGCCGGGAGCCGGTTGGCCCTGGCGGATCAGCCTGAACAACCAGTAAAACCGTCGTCCGGCCACCGCCAGAGCGACAACGGCGATCACTCCACCGACAGCGAGTCTCACACATCCTCCAGTCACTCCTACCGACGGTGGGAGCCTACTGCTACCAATCGGTAACTTGCTCACCGACCCAGGCAGTTGCCCACAAGACCGCTGCTTACCCTCCTCCACACACGGGCCACACGCAGCCCTTGGGCAACCCGGCCGGCACCGGCGGGACGCTCCGGCCAGCCCCGGCTCGGCGCTCAGCCTCCCCAACTGGGCAAAATAGCAATATCATATAACTATCTAGCGACAAAGCCGGGCCGGACCAACGTCCCCCCAACCACGGGAAACTTGGGCCGATTACAGTGATTCACTTGTCCCGGCGAGCCCAACGGTTGCAGGATGGATGCGGCCTGTAATACGCGTACGCGCTGCCGCGATGATGCTCGGCGCCTGGAAGAATTGTGATTACCAAGAAGCTCCGGCAGCAGGGCGTTCGATCAGACAGCGGCGTCCGGGCGGATGGATCGCGAGGCGGCGGAGGGAGACGCCGGAGGTGCTGGGCGTTGACCGAGGCGCCGCCCGACGCCGCGAGCCGGACAGTCCTATTGCCAGAGCCTCCAAGGCTCCGGACGACGTTGGCGACCTCACGATCCATGGTGGACACGATGGCGAGTACGACGAAGAGCCCGGCCAGGGGCCCGCTCAGAAGCCCGTTCGGAGGCGACCCGCGGGACCGGCCCGGCTACTCCCTCCAGATGGCCTACCAGCGTGCGCGGGAACAGCACGCGCGGATGCGGCGCGAGCGCCTCGCGTACACCGTGCCCCGCGCCGCGTTGCGTGCCTTCCCCATCGCCGCGGTATTCGCGGTCCTGGTCGCGTTGGGCCTGGGCCTGTCGACGTCCATCGCCGTGGGCGTGTTCCTGCTGATCGAGCTGGGCTGGCCACTGATCGTGATCGGCCGGTCGTTCGATCCGGTCCCCGAGATCGAGGCGCTGCGCGAAGGCGCCGAAGCCGAACGCAAGACGGCCAGCGCGATCAACCGGCTCCGCCGGTACGGATATGTGATCATGCATGATCGCAGCGTCCCCGGTTCAGCGGCGAGCGTCGGGCACCTTCTGGTCGGGCCGGGCGGAGTCATGGTGATCAAAAGTGATGCCTCCACCGGCACGGTGCGCTACGCCAAGGACGGGGGCAAGGACGGAGCCAAGGTCGACGGGCAGTCGCTCCGAAAGCCGCTCGACCTCACCAAATGGCTCGGCGACGAGGTGCGCGCCCGGACCCGCACAGCCACACCGATGATCAAAATTCCGGTGACGCCGATTCTCGCGATGGTCGAGGCAGGCGTTCTGTGGAGCGACGGAGCGGTCGAGGGTGTCACCGTCATCAGCTTGAAAGATCTCGTGTCCTACATCCGGGGACGGCCGGACAGGCTCAACCCGGCGGAGGTCACCAAGGTGCTCGCCGTCGTCCAGCGCCTGTTCCCGCCCTACTCCGCCAACCCGCCCACGGACGCCATCACCGTCGACCGCGACCAGTGGCTCATTCTGATGGACGCGCTGCGCACCATCCGTGAACGGGGCGGCGACGCGACCGACATGCTCGACCAACTAGCGAAGATCGAAAATGATCTCACGCAGCTCGCCGAAACGAGCGGCCAGTCCGGCATCCTGCCGATACCCACCAACGGCGCGGGCGACGGCGACGAGAACACCGGCGACGGCGACCTCATCAGCGAGCTCACGAGCATGGCAGAGGCCTCGCCCGGACGTCTCACCGACGACCCGTCAACAGGCCGGCGGCGCGGGCGGGTGCTGGCCGCTGTTCGCCCGCTACGGTCGGTCCCGCGCCAGACCCACTATGACGATGGGGATGGCACCGGCACC
>NZ_CAKJTR010000010.1:7540-18251 GCF_917627355.1 Protofrankia sp. Cj3
GGGCTCTGGCATGCCCCGGGCTCTGGCATGCCCTGGGGCCTGGCATGCCCCGGGCTATCGCGCATCCCGCGGCCGACGGCTGAGTGCCACAGCCTTCGGGGAACAGAATCCCTCTCAACAACCTTGAGCTCCGTAGGCTCATGTTTGACGGTGACTGGTCTATCATTAGATTCTGAGTCAGCAGGGCTCAACTACTACACGAGCGGTCCCGGTCGGGCTCCCACGAGAACGGAGCAGCCGGGCCGTCCTGATCCGAGAGGCACACAGACATGGCACGAGCGGTCGGTATCGACCTCGGCACCACGAACTCCGTTGTGAGCGTGCTCGAGGGCGGCGAACCCACGGTGATCGCCAATGCCGAGGGCTCCCGGACGACTCCGTCCGTCGTCGCCTTCGCCAAGAACGGTGAGGTCCTGGTTGGCGAGGTCGCGAAACGGCAGGCGGTCACGAACGTCGAGCGGACCATCCGGTCGGTCAAGCGCCACATGGGCACCGACTGGAAGATGAAGGTCGACACCAAGGACTTCACCCCGCAGCAGATCAGCGCGTTCATCCTCCAGAAGCTCAAGCGGGATGCCGAGTCCTACCTCGGTGAGACCGTGGCCGACGCCGTCATCACCGTGCCCGCCTACTTCGACGACGCCCAGCGCCAGGCGACCACCGAGGCGGGCACCATCGCCGGTCTCAACGTCCTGCGCATCGTGAACGAGCCCACCGCCGCCGCCCTCGCCTACGGGCTGGACAAGGGCGAGAAGGAACAGACCATTCTGGTCTTCGACCTCGGTGGCGGCACCTTCGACGTGTCCCTGCTGGAGATCGGCGACGGGGTCGTCGAGGTGAAGTCGACCTCCGGTGACACCCACCTCGGTGGTGACGACTGGGACCAGCGCGTCACCGACCACCTGATCAAAACGTTCTCCGGTCAGCACGGTGTCGACCTCGGCAAGGACAAGATGGCCCTGCAGCGCCTGCGGGAAGCCGCCGAGAAGGCAAAGATCGAACTGTCGCAGTCCACCCAGACCAGCATCAACCTGCCCTACATCACCGCTTCGGCCGAGGGCCCGCTGCACCTGGACGTCACTCTGACCCGTTCGGAGTTCCAGCGGATGACGTCCGATCTGATCGACCGCTGCAAGCACCCCTTCCAGCAGGCCGTCAAGGACGCCGGGGTCAAGGTCTCCGACATCGACCACGTCGTGCTCGTCGGCGGATCCACCCGGATGCCGGCCGTGGTCGACCTGGTGCGCGAGCTGACCGGCGGCAAGGAGCCGAACAAGGGCGTCAACCCCGACGAGGTCGTCGCCGTGGGCGCCTCGCTGCAGGCCGGTGTCCTCAAGGGCGAGGTCAAGGACGTCCTGTTGCTCGACGTCACCCCGCTCTCCCTCGGTATCGAGACCAAGGGCGGCATCATGACCAAGCTCATCGAGCGGAACACCACCATCCCGACCAAGCGGTCGGAGATCTTCACCACCGCTGAGGACAGTCAGCCATCCGTGCAGATCCAGGTCTTCCAGGGTGAGCGCGAGATGGCCTCCTACAACAAGAAGCTCGGCATGTTCGAGCTCACCGGGCTGCCGCCGGCGCCGCGGGGCATCCCGCAGATCGAGGTCACCTTTGACATCGACGCCAATGGCATCGTCCATGTCTCCGCGAAGGACCTCGGCACCGGCAAGGAGCAGTCGATGACGATCACCGGCGGCTCGGCGCTGCCCCGGGATGACATCGACAAGATGGTCCGCGACGCCGAGCAGTACGCCGAGGAGGACCGCAAGCGCCGCGAGGAGGCTGAGACCCGCAACCAGGGTGAGACCCTCGTGTACTCCACCGAACGCTTCCTGGCCGAAAACGGCGACAAGATCGACGCCGCGATCAAGAGCGATGTGGAGGAGAAGCTGTCCACGCTGCGCGCGGCGGTCGGCGGTACCGACATCGCGGCCATTCGCGAGTCCACCGCCGAACTCGCGAAGGCCAGTTCGGCGATGGGCCAGTCGCTCTACGCGGATGCGCAGAGCGCGGCGGCTTCGGGCGCGGGTGGCGCATCCGGTCCGGGCACGGACGACGATGTCGTGGATGCCGAGATAGTGGATGAGGAGGACAAGAAGTGACCTCGGCTCATGGGGATGACTGGACGCTCGGCATGTCCACGCCGGACGAGCCTGTGATCGTCCGGGACAGACGCCGTATTGATCCCGAGAGCGGGCAGGTACGGGAAGAGGCCAGCCGGGTGGAGACGAAGGCCACGGGCGGCGGCACCGCCACCGCGACAGCCAGCTCCACAGCCGAGGACGGGCTGCTGGAACCCCTGCGTAAGCAGGTGGCCGAACGTACCGCCGACCTCCAGCGGCTCAAGGCCGAGTTCGACAACTACCGCCGACGGGTCGAACGGGACCGCCAGGTCATGGCCGAGCAGGCGACGGGAAAGCTGCTGACGGCCCTGCTGCCCACCCTCGACGACATCGGCCGGGCACGCGACCACGGTGATCTGGAGGGCCCGTTCAAGGCCGTCGCCGAGTCGCTGGAAAGCGCGCTGGAGACCGCCGGGCTCGAGCGGTTCGGCGTCCAGGGGGACGAGTTCGACCCCCTGGTCCACGACGCTCTCATGCACACCTACTCCTCGCAGGTGACCTGGTCGACCTGTGTGGACGTCTTCCGTGCCGGCTATCGTCACGCCGGCCGGGTGCTGCGGCCAGCACAGGTCTCAGTCGCCGAACCGGCGCCGGACGCCGAGACCGCTCAGGGCATGGCGGACCTGCCGGTGGAGAGCACGCCGAGCGCGGAAGGCGGCGCGGCGGAAGCCGTCGAGTAGTCGATGTCATTCGACCTTTTGCCAGGAAAAATCAGCCTCAAGCGTCCATACGCGACATGATGGTGAAAGGAGGGGCGCCGTGAGTGTTCGTGACATGGTCGAAAAGGATTACTACGCCGCTCTCGGCGTCCCCAAGGACGCCTCGGCGACCGACATCAAGAAGGCCTACCGCCGGCTTGCCCTTGAGCTGCATCCGGATAAGAATCCCGATGACCCGAAGGCTGAGGCCCGCTTCAAGGAGATTTCCGAGGCCTACGACGTCCTGTCGGACGAAACCCGGCGCAGGGAGTACGACGAGGCGCGAGCGCTGTTCACCGCGGGTAACACCAGTGGTCATCCCGCTGGTGGTTACGGCTACCAACCGGGCGGCTTCAGATCCGGCGGATCCGGCGCGTTCAACCTCGATGACCTGCTGGGTGGGGCAGGCGCAGGCCCCGGTCCCGGGCTCGGAGGCCTGTTCGACAACCTGTTCCAAAGGCCACCGACAGGCCGTGGCCCCCGCCGTGGCGGCGACATCGCGGCTGAAGTCACGATCCCGTTCGAGAAGGCTCTGACGGGGCTTGAAGCCACTGTCCGGCTGCCAGGCGCGGCGACCTGCGTTACCTGCGCGGGATGCGGTGCCCGTCCGGGTACGACGCCACGGACCTGCCCAACCTGCCGGGGCCTGGGCGTGGTGTCCCGCTCCCAGGGTGGGTTCGCGCTGTCGGAGCCGTGCCGCGACTGCATCGGCAAGGGGACGATTATTGATTCGCCGTGCCCAAGCTGTCTGGGCACGGGCCGGCGGGAGCGCGAGCAGCGCATCCGCATCCCGCCAGGCGTCGCGGACGGTCAACGGCTTCGGGTTCGGGGCCGCGGCTCCCCGGGTGAGCGCGGCGGGCAGTCCGGCGACCTCGAGGTAACCGTCCACGTGCTCGCCCATCCGGTCTTCGGCCGCGAGGGCCACAACCTGACGATCACCTTGCCGGTGACCTTCACGGAGGCCGCGCTGGGCGCGTCGGTGAAGGTGCCGACGATCGACGGTGCTCCGCTGACGGTGAAGGTGCCGTCCGGCACGTCGAGCGGGCGGCGCCTGCGAGTACGTGGGCGTGGGGTGCCGCGGGGCGGCAACGGCCACGGCGACCTCATCGTGACCGTTGAAGTAACCGTGCCACGGCCCGCCGACCTGTCCCCGAAGGCCCGTACCGCGCTGCAGGAGTTCGCGCACGCCCATCCCGAAGATCCACGTACGTCGCTGATGGCACAGATGGAGGGCCGGCTATGAAACCACGGCCGAGCCGCACGGCCGATCCGCCGCTACTGCCAGCTGATCGGCCGGCAGCAGCCAGATCCGGGCCAGGGCCCGCGCATGACGACGACACACCCGTGTATGTGATCTCTATTGCCGCGCAGCTGGCCGGCATGCATCCGCAGACGCTGCGGGCCTACGACCGGTTGGGGCTCGTTACTCCGGGGCGAACATCCGGACGCGGCCGGCGATACTCCGTCCGGGACGTCGCCATGCTGCGGGAGGTACAGCGGCTTTCCCAGGAGGAGGGCATCAACCTACAGGGAATCCGCCGGATCCTGGACCTGGGCAGCCAGGTGATGATCTTGAAAGATCAAATCCGGCAGCTCACCGAGGAACTGGCGCTGGCCCACGCTGAGGCCGAACGCAGGGTGGCCGATGCGCACAGGAGCCACCGACGGGATCTCGTGCCGATCGACCGCGGCGCGATCGTGGTCTGGCGGCCGGGCCCGCACCGCTAGACCCGCTGTCAGGCCCGCCGTCCAGGCCCGCCGTCCAGACCCGCCGTCCAGACCCGCATTGCCAGGCCTGTTCCGCGCGGCCTGCGCACCACCCCCATGATTACCGGCTCAGGTTCGCCCGCATCCACCCGTGGCACTTCAAACCTACGGCGTGTTGCGGAAGTCGTCGTTCGATCAGGGAGCCGCAGCCAAGGGCCGCCCGGACGCGGCGAGCCGAACAGTTAACCGTCGAAATACGCCCTACGAGCGACCGGCAACAGGACTATCCGGCTCGCGCCGTCCGGGCGGCGCCTCGCGCCGCCGTCATCGGCCGACGCCCAGCACCTCCAGCGACTCCCCGCACCGCCTGGCGATCCATCCACCCGGACGCCGCTCACTGATCGAACGCCCTATCCTCGAGCACCCTCAGTCGAAACGACTCTAAGTCGAAACGACTCAACTATTCTGAGCGTCACCGAAGACGGAACACACAAAACGATCATTCTAGGACTCCCATGAACGCTGACCGGCTCACCGCCCGCTCCCAGGAAGCACTCTCCTCCGCAGTCAGCCGCGCCACCGGCGACGGCTCGCCGCTCGTCGACCCGCTTCATCTGCTGGTAGCCGTCCTGAGCCAGCCGAACGGGGTGGCGATCGACCTGCTCGACGCCATCGAGGCCCCGCTCGCCCAGGTACGCGCCCGCGCGGAAGCGGCGGTCAGCCGGCTGCCACACGCCACCGGCGCCAGCGTCTCCCCGCCGCAACTGTCCCGGCAGCTCATCACCGTCCTCGACAACGCCGAGCGGCAGGCGAATCGGCTCGATGACGAATACACCTCGGTCGAGCACCTGTTGGTCGCGCTCGCGGAGGAGGGCGGCGAGGCCTCCCGGGTGCTGACCGAGTTCGGGGCGACGGCCGAGACCCTGCGCGGAGCCTTCGACACCGTCCGCGGCGGTGTCCACCGCGTGACCAGCCGCGATCCCGAGGGCGCCTACCGGGCGCTGGAGAAGTTCTCCGTCGACCTGACCGAGCAGGCGCGGGCCGGCAAACTCGACCCGGTTATCGGCCGCGACGCCGAGATCCGACGGGTTGTGCAGGTCCTGTCCAGGCGGACGAAGAACAACCCGGTCCTCATCGGCGAACCGGGCGTCGGCAAGACCGCGATCGTCGAAGGCCTCGCGCTGCGGGTCGTCGCCGGTGATGTTCCGGAGTCCTTGCGCGACCGGCGCATCGTCTCGCTCGACCTCGGGTCGATGGTTGCCGGGTCGAAACTGCGGGGCGAGTTCGAGGAGCGGCTGCGGGCCGTCCTCAACGAGATCCGCTCCGCCGAAGGCCGGCTCATCACGTTCATCGACGAGCTGCACACGGTGGTCGGTGCCGGCGCCGCCGAAGGTTCCATGGACGCCGGCAACATGCTCAAGCCCATGCTCGCCCGCGGCGAGCTGCGCATGATTGGCGCGACAACCCTCAACGAGTACCGCACCCGTATCGAGAAGGACCCAGCCCTGGAGCGCCGGTTCCAGCCGGTTCTGGTCGGCGAGCCGTCGACGGAGGACACCATCGGCATCCTGCGCGGGCTCAAGGAACGCTACGAGGTGCACCACGGTGTTCGCATCACCGACGCGGCCCTCGTCGCCGCCGCCACGCTGTCCGACCGGTACGTCAGCGGGCGCTTCCTGCCTGACAAGGCCATCGACCTTGTGGACGAGGCCGCGTCCCGGCTCCGGATGGAGATCGACAGCCGGCCGGTGGCCATCGACGAGCTGGAGCGGGCCGTCCGGCGCCTGGAGATCGAGGAGATGGCTCTGGCCAAGGAGAACGACAAGGCATCCAAGGACCGTCTCGGCCGCCTCCAGCGCGAACTCACCGAGAAGCGGACGGAGCTGTCCAGCCTGACCGCTCGCTGGCAGCGGGAGAAGAGCTCCATCGTCGAGGTCCAGAAGGTCAAGGAGGAGCTGGAGAACGCCAAGCGGGCCATTGAGGTCGCCGAACGCGACCTTGACCTGGCCAAGGCCGGCGAGCTGCGCTACGGCACGATCCCCACCCTGGAGAAACGGCTCGCCGCGGCAACCGACGCGCTGCCCGGCGCGGACGAGGCAGACGGCGCAATGCTGAAGGAGGAGGTCGGCCCGGACGATGTGGCCGAGGTCGTCGCCTCCTGGACAGGAATTCCCGCCGGCCGGCTGCTGGAGGGTGAAAGCGCCAAACTGCTTCGGATGGAGGACGAACTACACAGGCGTGTCATCGGTCAGCGGGCCGCGGTACGTGCTGTTTCCGATGCCGTGCGCCGTGCCCGTGCCGGCATCTCCGACCCGGACCGGCCGACCGGCTCTTTTCTCTTCCTCGGCCCTACCGGGGTCGGCAAGACCGAGCTGGCGAAGGCGCTCGCGGACTTTCTGTTCGACGACGAACGCGCGGTGGTGCGCATCGACATGAGCGAGTACGCCGAGAAGCACTCGGTGGCGCGGCTTATCGGCGCGCCACCCGGCTACATCGGATTCGAGTCGGGCGGGCAGCTCACCGAGACGATCCGCCGCCGCCCGTACAGTGTGATCCTGTTGGATGAGATCGAGAAGGCGCATCCAGACGTTTTCGACATCCTCCTGCAGGTGCTCGACGACGGGCGTCTCACCGACGGTCAGGGCCGGACGGTCGACTTCCGCAGCACGATCGTGGTACTGACGTCCAACCTTGGGTCGCAATTCATCGCGGATCCAACTCTGTCGCCACAGGTGCGGCATGATTCCGTGATGGTCGTCGTCCAGGAGGCGTTCAAGCCCGAGTTCCTCAACCGGCTCGACGATGTCCTGGTCTTTGACCAGCTTGACCGCGACGACCTGGCCCGCATCGTCGACCTCCAGCTTGACCTGCTGCGAGCCCGGCTCACCGACCGGCGGATCACGCTGACGGTCACCGACGCGGCACGTGCCTGGCTGGCCGACGCCGGCTTCGACCCGGTTTTCGGGGCCCGCCCGCTGCGGCGGCTGGTGCAGACCTCGATCGGAGACTCGCTGGCCCGGGAGCTGCTCGCCGGCACCGTACGGGACGGCGACGAGGTTGTCGTGGAGGTCGACCCGAACCGCCGTGGTCTCCAGGTCCACCCCGCGGTGCATACCGGATGATCGGTTCGGACTACGGCGTGTTTCGGAAGTCGTCGTTCGATCAGGAAGGCGCGTCCAGGTGGTTCCTGGCAAGGCCGCAGGCCACACCGATACCGGATGAGTTGTACCGGTGTGGCCGAGAACGCAGCCAGAGGCCGCCTGGACGTGGCGAGCCGGACAGATGGCTTTCGAAACACGCCCTAGGGCTCACTGTCGGCGTCGGCTCTCCGGATCCGCCAGGTGCCGATGTCGTCACGGTAGAGGGTCTCGCCTTCCTCATGGAGCCTGCGATGATGCCGCCCGCATTGCAGAACAAGATTGTCGAGTTCAGTCGGCCCCCCGTCGATCCAATGCACGAGATGATGACCGTCGCAGAACGACGGCGGCCGGTCACAGCCCGGGTAGACGCATCCGCCGTCGCGGAGCTCCAACGCGCGATGCTGCGCGGCAGAGACTGTGGGAGCCTCCCGGCTGAGATCGAAAATTTTGCTTTCGCCCCAGGTCAGCAGATGACTGACTCGTGCGTCGCACGCGATCCGGCGGATGGCGGCAGGAGTGATCGGCCATCCGCCGGTGAAACCAGCACGGACGGTGAGCCTGGTGGGAAACTCCGGCGGACGGACCGCCGCTGCCGCACGCGCGGGGACGGCAGAAGGGTCCGAGCCGGCTTCTGAGGCCGCCGAGGTTGCTGCCCGCACCGGCGGTAGCAACGCCGCGACCTCGACTACAGCGGTCAGCTGCGGTCGATGGCCATGCACCTGCGAAAGATCCGCCTGGCCCAGATAATGTCGGGCGATTTCGACCAGGGCGTCCGCCCGACGCTGATCCTTGGAGCGCGTATCGTCTGCCGCGGGCGCTCCTCCCATAGCCGCGTCCAAGGCCGCGGTGACAGTCTCCCCTCCTTCGGCGTCGAGCTGGCCCCGCAGGAACATCTTGCCCTCGAGCGAGGACGACACGGTCAACGCACACGCCCGATGAGCGCCGTTCCGATCTCCGCTCACGGCGTCAGGATCAGAGAGCGGATCGAACCGAGCCGCCATACCCCGCCGTGCGGGCAGATCAGCCAACCGCATACCAGCCACCCCTTCCGCCCCAAAGGAAGTCGAACTCACGTTCGAAGCATAGCCGAAGCGAAGAGCACGATCAACCCCGCGAAACGCGCGATGGGGCTGGCCCAGCACCGGCGGTAAGGTGCTGCGGTGTGCTTTTCCGGTTCATCGACTCGGCGCGGCCTGTTCGCGGGTGCGGCGCTGGTGCTTGCCGGATGCGCAGCTGGCGGCCGTACCAGCGGTGGCACCGGCAACGGCGGTGGTGACAGCGGCCGCGGCGCCGAGCCATCGGTGAGCACGCCGCCAACGGCCACCGCGGGAGTTGTCCCGCCGCCGGCGGGTGCCGCCGCGGCAACCTCCTCCACGCCGTCCGCCGGAGGCGGCCCGGCGACCGAACTGGTACGCGCGAGCTCAGGCCGTCCGGAGGTGGCGCTGACGTTCCACACCAACGGCGACATCGCTCTGGTCGACGGGCTCCTCGCCGCTGTGGCCCAGGCCCAAGTGCCGATCACCTGCATGTTCGTGTGCAACTGGCTGGAGCGGTACCCGGACTACGCCCGCCGCGTCCGGGACGCCGGACACGAAATCGGAAACCACACGTACACCCATCTCGCCGATCTTGACCGACAGAGCGCTTCCGTGGTGCGCTCGGAGGTGGAGCGCTCGCAGGAGATCATGGAGCGAGTGACCGGCGGGCCGGGGGACTACTTCCGGCCCTCAGCGATGCACCATGCCACCCCGACGGTGCTCGCCGAGGCTGGCCGGGCCGGTTACGCGCACTGCCTGTCCTACGATGTGGATCCGCTCGACTACACCGACCCCGGCGCCGACGCGGTGGTCACGCGCACACTTGCGGCGGTGCGGCCCGGCTCGGTGGTGAGCCTGCACTTCGGGCATGCGGGCACGATCCCCGCCCTGCCTCGAATCATCACCGGTCTTGGGCAGAAGGGGCTACGCCCGGTGACAGTACACGATCTTTTCGCCTGACCTCGGCCAGGCAGTCTCATAGCGCCGCGATGGATAGTGTCGGGCGATGCGAGGGCTCGCGGTTGCCGACGAGGTCCGGGTGGCGCTGGACGCGGGGCGGCCGGTGGTCGCGCTGGAGTCGACACTGATCGCCCACGGCCTGCCGCGTCCCCGTAACCGGGAGGTCGCGGCCGAGCTGGAAACGCTGCTGCGCGACCGCGGAGTGACGCCGGCCACCATCGCCGTGATCGACGGGACACCCACCGTTGGCCTGTGCCCGGATGCGCTCAGCGCAATCGCGGAGGCCTCGGATGTGGCGAAGCTGTCCGTCCGGGACCTGCCCGTCGCCTCCGCGTTGCACCGCACCGGCGCGACCACGGTCGCCGCCACGTCGCTGCTCGCCGCCCGCGCCGGCATCCGCGTGTTCGCCACCGGCGGGCTCGGCGGGGCGCACCGTGGCTGGGCCGACAGCGCGGACGAATCCGCGGACCTGGTCACGCTGGCCCGTACCCCGATCACCGTGATCTGCGCGGGGGTGAAGTCGATCCTGGACGTCGGCGCGACGCTCGAACGGCTGGAAACCCTCGGCGTGACCCTGCTCGGGTGGCGAACGAACAGCTTCCCCGGTTTTTACCTGTCCCGGACGGAGTTCGCTGTCGACTGGCGGGTGGAGGACGCGCGGCAGGTCGCCGCCGTCATGGCCGATGCCGACACGCTCGGCCTGCGCTCTGCCGTGGTCGTCGCCAATCCTGTGCCCGAGGCCGAGCAGCTCGACCATGACCTGCATGACCGGGTCCTCGCTGAGGCGCTGGCCGGGGCGGCCCGGCGGGGCCTGCGTGGGAAGGCCGTCACCCCGTTCCTGCTGGAGACGTTCCACCGCGAAACGGCCGGCGCCAGCCTGGAGACGAACATCGCCGTCGTCCGCAACAACGTGACCGTCGCCGCCGGCATCGCCACCGCCTGGGCCGCCGAAGCTGGAGCTCCGGGTGTCAGTGGAGCTCCGGGTGTCAATGGAGCCGCGGGCTGATGGGGCAGGGCCGCGAGCTGGATGAGGCCGTGGGCTG
>NZ_CAKJTR010000010.1:18455-28199 GCF_917627355.1 Protofrankia sp. Cj3
ATGGGGCTGAGAGTCCGTCGTCACCCAGGCGGCCGCCCTGCGCTGGGGCAGCCCCCGCGTGGGTTTTCCGGCGGGCACGCCGCCGGGTACAGCATGCCGCCTGCTCGAAAACCTTGATAACCCGTCACGCTGGCGCGCCCGCCGTATCGCTTCCGTCTCAGGCGGCCTTCCTGCGAACATCCTTGCTTGGGACCGGAGGCGGGGATGCTGGTGGACAGAGCCTGGAGAATCGTCGCGTGGTCGGCCCGGCCACGGCTCAAGTGGGCCGCCCTCCTGCTGTGGATCATTATTACGGTCGTCGTCAGCCCACTCGCGTCCAGACTGGCCGACGCGCAGAAGAACGACGCCGCGGCCTTCCTGCCCGCCGGAGCCGAATCCACCCGCGTGCTCACGGCCCAGCGGCTTCTGCCGGGCGGGGACGCCGTACCGGCGATCGTCGTCTTCGCCCGTGATCCTGAACTGACCTCCGCCGACCGGGCAACGGTGGAGGCGCTCGGTCACGAGCTCCAAAGGTTCTCCGTAATCCCGATCGGTGGGCCTATCCCGTCCCCCAGGGGCAATGCGCTGCTGCTGAGCATCAGCCTCGCGCAGCGGTCAGACATTGTGGATTTCACCCATGACGTCAAGGAGATCCGCCGGATCGTACGCACTGCCGCGCCGCCTGGGCTCCAGACAGGGCTGGCCGGACCAGCCGGTCTGTTGACGGACTCCTACGACGTGTTCAGCGGTGTCGATACCACCCTGCTGTTCGTCACCGGTGGGGTTGTCGCGGTCATTCTCCTCATCGTCTACCGCAGCCCTTTCCTGTGGCTGGCACCGCTGCTGTCGGTCGCCATCGCCGACCAGGTGGCCACCGCCCTGACCTATCTCGCGGCCAGGTACGGCGAGCTGACCGTCAACGGGCAGAGCGCCGGAATATTACGGGTGCTTGTATTCGGCGCCGGCACCGACTACGCGCTTCTGCTCATTGCCCGATACCGAGAGGAACTGACCAGGCACGAAAGTGCGCACGAGGCAATGGGGGTCGCTATCCGCCGGGCCGGGCCGGCAGTCGTCGCCTCCGCCGCGACCGTCATCGTGGGCCTGCTGTGCCTGTTACTGGGCGACCTCAACTCCGACCGAGGTCTCGGCCCGGTGGGAGCCATCGGTATAGCCGCGGCGCTGGTGACGATAATGACGCTTCTCCCGGCCGTGCTTGTCGCGTGCGGCCGGCGGTTGTTCTGGCCGTTCATCCCCGGGTACGGCACGGGAGCGGTCGAGGAGCCCGGTTTCTGGTCACGGGCCGGCGCTCGAATCGCCGCGCGGCCTCGCCGGGTCTGGATCGCGGCCACGCTGGTACTGACCGGGCTGGCGTTCGCGACCGTACATCTGAACACGAACCTACGTGGGGATCAGGGATTCACCGGACCGGTGGACTCCGTGGTAGGTCAGGAACTCGCCCAGCGCAGTTTCCCGGCTGGCGCGACCGCGCCGGCATACATCATTGCCAACGCCTCGGCCGCGGCCGACGTCCTTGCCACCATTCGCGGAAATCCCGCGGTCACCGCTGCCGAAGAAAACGGGCGCGGAGCGAACCTGGTCCAGTTCATTGCTATTCTCTCGCCGCCGCCCGACACGAAGGCCTCCTTCGACGCGGTTAAACAGCTCCGGGATGCCGTCCACGCGATACCCGGTGCGGACGGGCTGGTCGGCGGAACCACCGCCGTGAATCTGGACGTACGCACCGCCTCCGTGCGCGATCAGCGGGTCGTCATCCCAGTGGTCCTGAGTGTCCTGGCCGTGATTCTCGGGCTGCTGCTGAGGGCCGTGGTCACCCCGTTACTGCTGATTGCGACCGTGGTGCTGTCGTTCCTGGCCGCGCTCGGCGCCAGCGCGCTCGCGTACGACTGGCTGTTCGGCTTTGCCGGTGCCGATCCCTCCCTGCCACTGCTGGGATTCATCTTCCTGGTAGCGTTGGGAATCGATTACAACATCTTCCTGATGATCAGAGTTCGGGAAGAAGCTGAGAGAATCGGCCCCGAGCCGGGAGTGCGCCACGGGCTTGCCGTCACCGGCGGCGTCATCACCTCGGCGGGAGTCGTGCTGGCGGCCACCTTCTCGGTACTGTTCATCCTGCCGCTGGTGCAGCTTGCCGAGGTGGGCTTTCTGGTGGCGTTCGGCGTGCTGCTCGACACCCTGGTGGTGCGCTCGATCCTCGTCCCCGCGCTGGCGCTCGACATCGGCCCGAAGATCTGGTGGCCGAGTCGCCTGGCGACGCTACCGCCGGACCGGCCCGGAACAGCCGGCGCCGGCTCTGCCACCGACCATCAACAACGTCGAGGTCCTGGTCGGGCTTTGGGGCACACAGAGCACGCCGTGACCACGCCCCGGGATGCGGCATCCGCCATCACGGACGTGCCGCGGTCGCGAAGGGACTCTGCTGCCAATATCCGCGAAAGCCCCTAACCGAAAGTCGGAAACTCCGGCCCGAATACCTGCCGCCACAGGTTGACAGCATCCTCGTGCCGGCCCGCCTGTTCCGCTTCAACAGCGTCATCAGCATGGGCACGGGCGAAACGCACCGACTCCGCAAGGGCGTCGCAGTCGCCCGGCTGCAGGTACGTCGACAGGTCACCGCCGACCTCCGCCGGGTCGTAGGCGGTGAATCCCTTGGTTTCGATGTGCCTGAAGACCTCCGCCAGCGCCTGCCGGGTGTTGAGCCCACGGTTGATCAGAACCTTGCCCGCGAGCGCCTCGAGGTGGAACGAACGCAGATGGCTACCACAGACTCGATTCCACGCCTTGAGCAGCCGAACCGCCGAGGCGACCCGCGGGCCCGCGTCCGCCATCCAGCTCGCGTGCCGCTCAGGGCGGGTCGGCAGCCATCCGCCCACACAGTCCGGCATGACATAACCAGCCCGCGGATGGTCGAAGGCGGGCACGAGATGGACGTCCGGGGCTGAGTTGTAGACGATGCGCATGGCCTGGCCACGCGTGCCGATCGTCTGGATGCGGTCACCGCCGATCGCGTTACGGACACAGAGCAGCAGGTCGCGTGAGTCCCAGCGGAAGCGCTTCCACGCGCTGTTGGCGGCGCTGAACACGACGAAGATGTCAACCTCGTCCAGCGGGCGGATCATCGTGTCACGCCCCGCGGAACCGATGGTCGCCACACCGACGAGAGGCAACGCGCAGCGCGGCGGGAAGATCGCCCGCAGGGCCTGCTCAGCGTCATCCCGCCGGGCGTCGATGACCGCGCGGTCGTCGGCATTGAGGCGGACCAGGTCGTCGAGCTTGGCGAACGCACGAGCGGTGGTACCCACCAGCAGAGGGCCGGTCATGGCGCCCGTGATGGGACCGGTCTGTGGATTATGCGGATCGATACACGGATCATCCGGGAACAGTGGATTGTACGCCCCTGGCCCGGACTCGTCCGAACGGCGCCAATGCGGCGGAATAATCAGATGATCATACGTGACCTCGGACCCGCGCGGTCGCACTGGACCTGCCTCGTCCGGACTGTTCGTAAGTGCGACTTCACGATGAGTTTCCACGCTCACTCTGAGAACCTCCCAGGCGCCTTCGCGCCAACCGTACGGTCCCCCATCCATGACACGCGCCGATGACCAACCGACACGGACGCGCGAGCTGGGCGACTGGTCCACACCGTCCCATTCGCGACATCGCATCTATGGTGCCGCATCCTGCGGCGAGGTAAACATCGGGGCCAGTTAGATAACTCTAAGTTACGAAAACGATGAGAACAGGACCGTGCCGCCCGGACAGTGGTGACGCTACGGAGGTGGCGGCCGGAACCAGACCCGCCAACCATCCGCCAGCACTATGTCCGCGGGCACGAACGCGGTCGCCACAGCCAGCCGCTCACCCGTGCGGTCACCCACCCGCACCCGGCTCTCGACGACTACCGGACCGCGGAACTCCAGCCAACTGGCCAGCGCCCGCAGCGCCTCGGTGGCATACCCCCGACGCCGGTAGGGACGTCCGATGGACACCGACACCAGGGCACGCCGGTCAATGGCGTCCACCGCCAGCAGCCCGACAGCCGCTGAGTCGTCACCGCGCACCGTCCACGTCATCACACCGCGACCCGCACCGGCTCGGCGGCGCAGGTCCCGCCGTAGCGCGGCGGTCGGATCGCCCGCCGCGTCGACAGCGATCCCCTGCGCCCGGTGCAGACACGCACCCGCCAGCAGCGGTCCCAGCTCCTCGGCCACGAAGCCCGCGTTCCACACCGTCAGGGGAAGCGCGAGCAGCCTGGATGTCGTCAGGGCCGGCCCCTCACCCACGGCTGGCGGGCTCCGCAACGCCGAGCAGTCCCCGCTCTCTGAGCAGTACCTCCGTGCGGGCCATCCCCTCGTCAAGGCCAACGCGGGGCTGCCAGCCGGCAAGGCGTCTGATCTTTGCGATCGAGTAGGTACCCGTTCGGGTCAGCTCCGTCAACGCAAGGGGGCCAAGATCAACATAAGATCGAGGATGCAGGCGCGAGCTCACCCGCCCGGACAACCACCCACGCTCGATCAGCAGCCGGTCGACCGAGTCGAGCCTACGAACCAGCGCCGCGGGTACCGAGTGTGGCAGCGGCAGGCCCGCCATCCGCGCATACCGGCCGAAAAACTCGGCTGCCCCGATGCCCGTGCCACCGGTGGCATGCAGGATCTCACCTACCGTCGCCGGGGAGTCCGCTACCGCGGCGATCGCCGAAACAAGGTCGTCGACGTGGACCGGGCTCAGCACGCCCCGGCCAGAGTCCACCAGAACGAATCGGCCAGCCCGCAGCAGCAGCAACGGCCACAGGGTCCATCTGCCCGCCCGTGGTCCGTACGCGTCGCCGGCCCGCAGCACCGTCACCGCCAGACCGCGGGCGGCCGCGGCTATTGCCGTGTGCTCGGCCGCGGCCAGCGCGTCAGCCCGCGCCAGGCCTGTCATGGTGACGGGCACGGCCTCGTCAGCCTCGGCTGGGAAGGAGCCGCCCAGCACGCTCACGCAGGAAATGTGGACAACGCGGCCGACACCAGCACGTTGGCATGCGTCCAGGACGCTGGCCGTGCCCGCTACTGTGATCCTGCGTAGTTCACCGTCCGTAAGCGGAACCGACCGGCTCGGCACGCCAGCGCGGACCGCGGTCAGTTCGCCGCCGCCGCCTGTCCCGACCGCTGCCGCATGCACGACAAGATCCGCTCCGACAAGGAGCTTCTCCCAGTCACCCGGATGGGTGACGTCGGCCACGACGATGCCGGGACCGCGACGGACGTCTACCGGCACGACGTCGTAGCCGCGTAGCCGGAACTCCCGCGCAACCGCGTCCCCGATGAATCCGCCAGCGCCGGTCACCACCGCACGAACCACGTCGCCCCCTCTCGCCCCTGGGGTCCACCCGGTGAAACACAGACCGCGGGGATCCACTTTCTCGGAAGATCGGTTCACGATCCACCGGGTTCCCTGGCCCGGACACACCCGGATCCATCAAGATCCACTAGATAGACCTAACGCACCGTCACGCCCAACGCGTCGACAGGTCGCTCCAGTCGCATGATATCGACCCTACGTGATCGGCACCCAAGAGTAACCGCTTTTGAGAACCGATGGCTGTGACCGTCCGAACGCAATTGCCGGCATCATGCGGCGTACGCCAGCGCCCGACAAGCAGCGAAATATACGTTAAAAGCGACTGGTAACAGGGGACGCGGCCACGCGGGGCTGGGGTGCGTGCGCCCCGGCCCCGCTCGGTGACTCCTAGGGCGTCCCGAAATCCTGCGTCCAGTACATCCCGTAGCTGCCCCCCACGCCATAGCCGACGCCGATCTGCTTCAACGAGCAGTTAAGGATGTTCTCACGGTGCCCGGCGCTGTTCATCCAGCCGGTCATGACCTCAGCGGGAGTGCGCTGCCCAGCCGCGATGTTCTCGGCCGCGATCGAGAACTGGTACCCGGCGGCGGCCATACGCTGGAACGGCGTCCGGCCGTCCTGGCTTGTGTGACTGAAGTAATTGTGGGTGGCCATGTCATCGCTGTGCGCCTGGGCCGCGGCTGTCAGCCTGGAGTCAACGGTCAGCGGAGCACAGCCAGCTTTAGCTCGCTCGGTGTTCGTAAGCGTTACCACCTGGGATACCGGGTCTGCCGGCGCCGCCTCGGTGGCGGCGACCGGTATGGCCGGCGCGGCCGTGCGCGCGGGATCTGTCACCGTGGCCTGCGCGCCCGCCGCGGACCGCGGCTGCGGGCTCGGCACGAACGACGGCGACGGGATGATCGCCGGTGCGGGCGACGCATGTGCGTCCGAGGTGCTTGCCGGTGCGGGCGTGTTAATGATCCGCATTCGGCTCGTCCGTACCCACGGGGTCCGCGATCCATTGAACACGGCCTCGTTCAAGGTGTATATGCCGTCAGGTACCGAACGGGTATCGAGACTGATCTCATATGGGGCAACCGGCGCCACCCGGACGATCGTGCCGGGCCCTCGCAGAACGTAGGCCACCCACGTCTGCGCGTCGGCTGGGACAGCGGTGCGAATCTGAACGGTCCCGCTGACCGTGCCGCGGTCGACAATCTGCCGCGATACAGATTGAGCCGCAAGCTCAACCGGTGATGTCGACGACATCAGGGCCGAGGAGGCAGTCGAATTGTCCGCGGCGGCGGGCCCTCCCCCGTGGACAAGCTGAGTCAGAAGCAGCCCGGTCGTGGCAAGAACAAGAACGAATACTGCCAGGACAGCACCGGACCAGCCCTGCCGGGAACGGCGATGTCTGCGATGTCGATCCATGGAACCTTCCGTATGGTCGGTCCCCCCCGCGTCGTGTCCCCTCCGCATCCCCTCCAGCAGGGACAAGGGTAGCGAGTACTAGGCATGGCGAGCCATCTGATATCGCTTTTGACCGAATAGTCATGAGCAGATCGGGCCAGCGTATCGCTGTGCCTGAGGAGCCCGAGGACGCGCCGTATCGGATAAGCGACCAGCGGCCCAGGCCAGCTACCCCCGGTAGCGCCGGAACGGGCCCGCCCGCGATACCGACGACGCTGGAACTCAACCGCCGCCTCGCCCCGCCTCGACCGGGAACATCGCGACCGGGAACATCGCGGCAGCGCCGGCAATCCAGCCGTGGTGCCCGCTCCCGCACGCCCAGGGGCAAACGTCCGCATCCGTCGGACAAACCGGGCCGCAAGCCGGGCCAGAGTGCCAAAGCCCTGGTAGAGGGCATCAGCACAGGCACGTATCCGGCCGTGACGCCGTTGGAGACAGGGCCCGCCAGACCTCGGCGCGGTAACATGACCGACTACGGCGCCAGCGGTCGCGGCCAGCACGATCCCGGACGTGGGCGCACTGTGCGACATGCCCGTGTGCGGGTCTGCCGCGAGCAGACCGGCAACGAACAGGATCGTGTCACCAGGCAGCCAGAAATCGATATCGATAAGGACGCCGCTGTCGACGAATACGAGCGTGAAGATGCCAGCATAGAGCGCCGCGCCGAACGGGCCATCCACACTCACGGGTCCCGCCCGCCCCGATGACCCGCTCATCATACTCATCGTGCGGCTTCCCGCCCATGATTGCCGAACAAATCAGTTCATTACCAACCGGACAGACATGCAACCCGACTGCTCACAGGAGCCAGACCCATGCCCATCGCCACCCCGGACGTCTACGCGCAGATGCTTGACCGGGCCAAGACCGAGGCGTTCGCCTACCCGGCGATCAACGTTACTTCGTCCGAGACCCTGAACGCCGCGCTGAAGGGCTTCGCCGATGCCGGCAGTGACGGCATCGTACAGGTTTCCACCGGTGGCGCCGATTTCCTCTCCGGCACCAGGGTGAAGAACATGGTCCTCGGCGCCCAGGCGCTCGCCGAGTTCGCCCATCATGTCGCAAAGGCCTACCCGATCAATATCGCCCTGCACACCGATCACTGCCCGGCGGACAAACTCGACACTTATCTGCGTCCGCTGCTCGCGATCTCCAAGGAACGGGTTCTCAGCGAAGGAAGGCCTCCCCTCTTCCAGTCACACATGTGGGACGGCTCGGCGGTCGAACTCGAGGAAAATCTCAAGATTGCCGACGCTCTCCTGATCGAATGCCACCAGGCTGAGATCGTCCTGGAAGTGGAGATCGGCGTCGTCGGCGGTGAGGAGGATGGGGTCGTCGGCGCGATCGACGAGAAGCTCTACACCACACCAGCGGATATGTGGCGAACCGCCGAGGTTCTCGGCACCGGCGAACGGGGCCGCTACATGCTCGCCGCAACCTTCGGAAACGTACACGGTGTGTACAAGCCGGGCAACGTGAAACTCCGTCCAAGCATCCTTCGGGACGGACAGCAGTATGTCGCGCGACAGCTCGGGCTGCCAGCCGATACCAAGCCGTTCGACCTGGTGTTTCACGGCGGTAGCGGCTCCGACCCGGCCGAAATCCGCGAAGCGCTGGACTACGGCGTTGTGAAGATGAATGTGGACACCGACACTCAGTACGCGTTCACTCGGCCGATCGTCGACCATATTTTCAAGAATTATGACGGAGTGCTGAAAGTTGACGGCGAGGTCGGTGTGAAGAAACAGTACGACCCCCGCAGCTACGGCAAGGCGGCCGAGACCGGCATGGCCGCCCGCGTCGTGCGGGCCTGCGAGGACCTGCGCTCCGCCGGGCGTTCGCTCACCGGCTGAGCCGGCCGGCTCACCGGCCGAAGGAGGCGCGAGCATCGCTTTTCGCGCCTCCTTCGGCCACCACCGGATCCTCGTACCCAACCACACCGGTCCATGCCGCCCTGTCCTTCCCCGTCGTAGAACCTGTTTTGAATCACAGCTGTCGACGCTGTCGACCGCCCGGACAGAAGATTCAAAACAGGTTCCCCCAGAATGCATCGGACGATGTCGTGTGAACGCCCGCTATGAGTGCTGGGAACCCGAATTCGATGCGGCGCCGCGGGCTACGCAAACAACCTGTCCGGGTGCACGCGGTATTACTCGGGCCAGCTGCGGCACGGTGGCCACCCCGCCGCTGCCCGTGGTTTCCGCCGCTGGAAAGTGATGAGCGCGCGCCGGCGTGCGTTAGCAGCCGATCTCGAGATACGGCAAGAGCACCCAGCCCGATGTGCGCATAGTCACGAAGCGCATTCACGGCTTGTTCAGCCACCAGCGATGCTGGTTATGGTCTGCGCCGTGCCCGTCGATACGGCGGGGACACGTCGGGCGGCACGCCGAATCCTGCCCGCGCCCGACGAAAACCAAACTTGCGGCAGGAACGGGGGACCCACTTCCGGGCGTCGATACCAGGCGTCCTCGGGGTGAAGCCGTGAAAACGGCCGGGCAGTCCCAGCCCGAACCCGACAGCTCACCTCGCAGGCGTGGGGAAGGGCATTACCAATATGTCCCGTACAAGTTCTCGCGGCCGACATCGCGGAATTCGCCGGGCCCGGGTCCGTACCCGAGCCATGGTGCTGACCCCGGCCCTGCTCGCGGCGATCAGTGGTGGCATCGCGATGTCACAGCCGGCCAGCGCCGCCACCACGTGGGAGGGGCTTCGCCAGTGCGAGTCCGGCGGTGACTACACGGCCAACACCGGCAACGGCTATTACGGCGCATACCAGTTCTCGCTGAGCACCTGGCAGAGCCTGGGCTACACCGGACTGCCCAGCAGCGCCTCCCCGAGCACCCAGGACGAGGCCGCGCTCAAGCTCGCCACCCAATCCGGCTTCGGCCAGTGGCCCGTCTGTGGCCGGGGCATGAGCGCCGGCCAGCTCGGGGCTGGCGCCAGCTCGTC
>NZ_CAKJTR010000010.1:28782-49675 GCF_917627355.1 Protofrankia sp. Cj3
CCAGCTCGTCGAGTCCAAGCAGCGCCAGCGCCAGCCCAGACAGCACCGGTTCGTCGGACAGCAGCTCGTGGCAGGCACGCTCATACGGCAGAAGCGGTTCCTCGCGTTGGGCATGGCGCGCGGCGAACGCGGCCACCCCGTCGACCGCTGTCGCTGCCGCTGCCACGCCTTTGACGACCGATCTGGTCGACCAGGTGCGACCGGACGTGCGGTCGTGGCAGCAGCAGATGAATGGTCTTGGTTACAACATCCAGATTGATGGTCAGTACGGACCGGAGTCGGCTGGTGCGGCGAGCCATCTCCAGGCTGACAAGGGCCTGACGGTGGACGGAATCTGCGGACCGCAAACCTGGACGGCCACCTTCAGCTGAGCCTGAACCGAACAGCTACCGCCTGACGGCTACGAAACTGATATAGACCCCGCGCACGACGAGTCGGGCCGGCCACACCAAGGTGACAACAAACACAACAGATAAACACTATAACGACCGGCCCGATTACTCGTCGTTACAAAAACCCAACACAAGCAACCCTCCAGCGGAGCTTTCCCAATCACCAGGTACAGTTCTCAGTTTGGCCCACATAGTTCATTCGGGGGATGTAGGCCAGATCCATGTAGTTCATCCGACACCCCGATTTGCTTCGAAAGAGCCAGGCTCGCTAGAGTCCTCCCCACTCGCCAGATCGGCGAGGCCGCGCGAACGGACGCCGAATCCCGTCCCCGTCCGCCGCGGCAGGATCTACCGCGAAGCCGCTAGGACGGGATCGGGGGAACCACATCCGGATACCGGAGACGCCGGTGTCCTTGGGGTGAAGCCGGCGACGCGCATGGGCGTCACCGGCCGGGCATGTTCCCAGCCCGAACCCGACAGCTCACCTCGTAGGCGACGGGAAGGACCGACCCACATGCCGTCTGTTGGCAGGCACCGCGCCCCGCAACAGTCGTCCACCGCCGTCAAGGTCCTGCGCACCACCGGTGCTGTCACAGCACTCGTGGGCAGTGGTCTCGCCGTCGCGGCCAGCCCAGCGAGCGCCGCGACCGCCGACGACTTCGCCAAACTCCGCCAGTGCGAGTCCGGTAACAACTATCACATCAATACCGGTAACGGTTTCTACGGCGCCTACCAGTTCGACGCCGGGACCTGGCATGGCCTTGGTTATTCCGGTCTTCCCAGCGACGCGCCACCGGCACTGCAGGACGATGCCGCCCACAAGCTCTACAACGCTCGCGGCTGGTCCCCCTGGCCGTCCTGCTCAGTCAAGATGGGCCTGACCAACAACGGCCCAGCACCGCAGACAGCGGCAGCCGTGCCCAGCACCGAGGTGGTCCAGCAGGCGGTTGCCCCAGCGCAGCCTCCGATGACCTTGGAACGCGCGAAGGCTCAACTGGCATCGTCAAACTTCGCCGGCACAACCCTTTCCACCGCGCTGGCCGGTGAAGTTCGCGCTGACGCTTACGTCTGGCAGAGCACGATGCGTGAGAAGAAGTTCATTCTGCAGGTGGACGGCCGCTTCGGCGGGGAATCCCAGGGTCTCGCGTCGCTGTACAGCTATCTGACCCGGGTCGACGACGGACAGACCGGTGTGGTCGGTAAGAACCTCTGGGACATCACCGTCACCAGCCCGTCGGCGCTGTGAGCGCGGGCACGCGTAAAAAGCTCCGGCAGTAGGGTGTCCGGTCAGACAGCGGCGTCCGGATGGATGGATCGCGAGGGCTGCGGAGGAGTGCGCCGGAGGTGTTGGGCGGCGCGAGCCGGACAGTCCTGTTGCCGGGCGCTCTGAACCGCGGTTTCCCGGCTGTCCGAAGACGATGTCGGCTTCGGCCCCCGATCCCGCGGCGGACCTGATGGCCCACCCCCCTCCCACCAGGTCCGCCGCGTGAAAGCTCCCCACGCGATGCGGCATGAGCGCGATCCGGCAGGATGGGCCTCATGACGACATCCCCCGAACGGCCGGATCTCCTTGGCGGTCCGCCTCCGACAAGGCTCGCTCTCGATCCGGCCGCCGCCAGGGCCCTCAGCGCCGGCGATGCCCCGGAGGCTGTCGCGGGCCGCTTCCCGGACTCAAGCCTTGCTTGGGCGATGTTGGCCGAGCGCTCCCTGGACGCGGGCGCGGCTGTCACGGGCTACGCCTACGCGCGGACCGGGTACCACCGCGGTCTGGACCAGCTGCGCCGTGCCGGTTGGCGCGGGCATGGGCCGATCCCGTGGTCCCATGAGCCCAACCAGGGCTTCCTGCGCGCGCTCGCGGCGCTGAGCCGTGCCGCCGCCGCCATCGGTGAAACCGAGGAGGCCGCCCGCTGCCGGGAGTTCCTCGCCGACAGCGATTCCGAGGCATCCGGCGCGCTGGGCTTCACAAGCGACTGAGCCGCTTGTGGATACCGGTCGCGTTGTACCCGGTTATAGCGGACTGTCCGGCTCGCGGCGTCCGGGTGGGGCATCCCGTCGTTGTCGTCGGTCGCCACCCAACACCAGGGTGACTCCCTCCGCCGCCTCGCGATGCACGCACCCCAGCCCCGCTCCTTGATCCACGCCCCTATTGCCGGGCGCTCTTAACCGACCTGTGCGGCGGCGTGCAGCGCGCACGTGATCGCGTTGATGTCGGCATCGGTCGAGATGAACGGCGGCATGGTGTAAAGGAGATCCCGGAACGGCCGCAGCCAGACGCCGTTGCGCGACGCGGCCCTGGTCGCGGCCGGCACGTCCACCGGATGATCAAGTTGGACAACCCCGATCGCGCCCAGGACCCGCACATCGGCGACTCCGGGAAACGCGGCCACGGACGACAGCCCGCTCGCCAGCCGGGCCTCGATACGGGCGACCGAAGCCGCCCACCCCCCCTCCGTGAGCAGGTCCAGTGACGCGTTGGCTACCGCACAGGCGAGCGGGTTCCCCATGAAGGTCGGGCCGTGAGCCAGCACCGGCATCTCGCCCCGCGAAATCCCCCGGGCGACCTCCTCGGAGCACAAGGTGGCGGCCAGCGAGAGATAGCCGCCGGTCAGGGCCTTCCCCACACACATGATGTCGGGGCTGACACCGGCGTGTTCAACCGCGAACAGCCTCCCAGTACGCCCGAAGCCGGTGGCGATCTCATCAAGGATCAGCAACACGTTGTGGTCGCACGCCAGCTCCCGCAGTGCCCGGACGTAGCCGGGGCTGTGGAAGGTCATCCCACCGGCACCCTGGACCACTGGTTCCACGATGATCGCCGCGATCTGGTCAGCGTTGCGGGCCAGCAGGTCCGCGAAGTCCGCCAGATACCTCGGGTCGGTCGGGACATCGAAGCCAACGGGTGGCTGGTCCGCGAAGACCTGGGCCGGCAGCACCCGCCTCCAGAGCTGATGCATGCCGCCGACCGGGTCGCACACGGACATCGGATGGAATGTGTCGCCGTGATAGCCCCCGCGCCAGGTCATCAGCCGAACCTTCTCCGGACGCCCCGTCGACCGCCAGTACTGGATCGCCATCTTGGCGGCGACCTCGACGGACACGGAGCCGGAGTCCGTGAGGAACACGTGGCGCAGCGGCTCAGGCGTCATCTCCACCAGCCGGGCGGCCAGCCTGATCGCCGGCTCGTGGGTCAGGCCGCCGAACATCACGTGGCTCATCTTTGCCGCCTGGGCATGCAGGGCTGCGTCCAGAGCGGGGTGCGCATAGCCGTGGATGGCGGCCCACCAGGAGGACATTCCGTCGATCAGCTCAGACCTGCCTTCGACTGGCCTCGCCAGGCGCAGGCGTGTCCCGGACGCGGATTCGACGAGGAACGTCTCATGTGTGGAGGGCATCGGCCCATAGGGATGCCAGACGTGCGCCTGGTCGAGCGCAAGCAGGCGATCGGCCGACAGGGCTGTCCGGCTGCCCAGGCCCACCTGGCCGGGCAGGCCGGTGGGGCTACTCGATGACACATCACCCTCCAGGGTCGGGACACGCGGCGCAGGGCCGGAGATTCTTTGACGGCTCGTGTCTGTGTGGTGCTCAGTCGTAGCGGCCGACACGTCCGCGGACGCGGATGCTGCCGGCATGACGGGCCCTGCCGGCATGCCGGATGCTGCCGACATGGCAGCCTGCCGCGGCGACGGCCCGGCTTCTGCCGGGGGCGCCGGACCGGATCGTTATGGGATCATGGGGTGGTCCTCGGGCATGCGCAGGCGCTACCAGCATGTGACCGACCCGATGTTGCATGAGGCGGCGGGCACGGTCAGCTGGCTGCGGTGGGACGCACCCTGGCGCGGGCGAGCAGCCCTTGCCGGGCGAATGAGACCAGAAACAAGACCACACGATCAGGGATCGGTTCTCATAATCGGAAGGCCTGCGGCCCCTGCCCTGACAGAGCTGCATGATCGCTGCGGAGGATGAGGGATTCGAACCCTCGAGGGGTTGCCCCCAACACGCTTTCCAAGCGTGCGCCCTAGGCCACTAGGCGAATCCTCCGCTGACGAGCTTATCGGATCCCAGCGGCATCAACGCCGCCGGGCATCAAGATCCATTACGCTCAGCCAAACGATGACTCGCGGATCACCGATGCGCCGCTGAAGATCCATCCAGCAGGCCTTAGACTCCCTTGCAGACCCCTCGCGCGGCGTCACCCTCGTGAACTCCCCCAGGGCCGGAAGGCAGCAAGGGTAAGCAGGCTCTGGCGGGTGTGCGAGGGGTCGTCCTCTTCGCGGGGCCATGAGCCCGACGAGAGCCCTGATCCCTGGCAACGCCCGGGATGCCGACGGAGCGAGCGACGGAGTAGGCCGGTGATCGTGTGAGCGGCGCGCTGTACAACCGGTACCGCCCAGCGACCTTTGCCCAGGTCGTCGGCCAGGAGCACGTCACCGGCGCGCTCATGCAGGCGCTACGGACCGGCCGCCTCCACCACGCCTACCTGTTCAGCGGCCCGCGTGGATGTGGCAAGACGTCATCCGCACGCATCCTCGCCGCATCCCTGAACTGCGTGAACGGACCGACGCCCGAACCGTGCGGAGTGTGCGAGCAGTGCGTGTCGATCCGTCGCGGTATGTCCATGGACGTCACCGAGATCGACGCCGCCTCCCACGGGCTGGTGGATGATGCCCGCGATCTGCGGGAACGTGCTTTCTTCGCGCCAGCCTCGGCGCGGTTCAAGGTGTATGTCGTCGACGAGGCCCACATGGTCACAGCGGCGGCTTTCAACGCCCTGCTCAAAGTCGTCGAAGAACCACCCTCTTACCTGAAGTTCGTGTTCGCGACCACCGAGCCCGACAAGGTCATCGCCACCATCCGCTCCCGCACCCATCACTACGCGTTCCGACTCGTGCCGCCCGGGGCACTGCGCGACCACCTCACGTCGGTCTGCGCTTCGGAGGGGGTCGACGTCGACCCGGCGGTGCTGCCCCTGGTGGTGCGAGCCGGCGCTGGCTCCGTGCGTGACTCGCTGTCCGTGCTCGACCAGCTGCTCGCCGGTGCCGGGCCGGATGGCCTTTCCTACGATCGGGCGGTCGCGTTACTCGGGATGACCGATGGCGTCCTGCTGGACGAAGCGGTCGACGCCCTTGCCGCGCGGGACGGCGCCACCGCGTTCACCGTTGTCGACAAGGTCGTCTCCTCCGGGCACGACCCCCGCCGTTTCGCCATAGATCTGTTGGAACGGCTACGAGATTTGATCATCCTTGCGGCGGTGCCGGACGCTCCCGCCAAGGGGCTGCTGGAGAACTACTCGGCCGACCAGCTTGAGCGGATGGGCAGCCAGTGCGGCCGGATGGGCCCGGCCGAGCTTTCCCGGGCCGCGGATGTCGTGCATGCCGGTCTCAAGGAGATGCGCGGGACGACCAGCCCGCGGCTGCTGCTCGAACTGGTCATGGCACGGACGCTGCTACCCGCTGCCGGGTCCGACCCATCGGCCCTGTTGGTCCGCCTCGAGCGGTTGGAACGGCAAGCGGACGCGGGCGGCGGCGCCGGTCCGGCGCATGCCACGGCAGCGACCGGCAGCCCGGGACCATCGCGGCCGGCCGCGCACATGCAGACAGCATCCACTCCGGTTCCGGCCGCCGCCGGAAAGCCCGTTCCCACGGTTGCCCCGGGCCCGGCAGAACCGCCCTCCCCCGCTCGATCTTCCGGGGGTCCCGCGGCCGGAGCACGCCCATCACTCACATCCGGCGCCACCGCGGTGACACCATCCACCACTGGGACCGAGGTGGGACGGCTGCACGCGGCGTGGGATGACGTGCTACGTGCGGCCAGGTCGCGCAAGCCCGCCACCCATGCCCTGCTTCAGGAGTACGCCTCCGTCACCGATGTTCGTGGTGACGAGGTCATCCTCGCGTTCACGGTCGCGACGATCGCCCGGATGTTCGGCCAGGGCAGCAACATCGAGGTCCTACGCGCCGCGCTGACCGAAATTCTGGGCGGGACCTGGCGGATCACCATCGCGACAGCCGGCGGGTCGACGGGTGGCGCTGCCGGTGCACCGCCCGGATCCGGTGGATCACATGGCTTTGGTGCCGCCGGGGGCTTCGTCCAGGGCGGCAGGCCGCCAGGCCGCCCGAGCGAGAATCATGGGCTGGTGCCAGCCGGCTTCGGTGCGCCATGGGCTTCGACCGGGCCAGTGCACGCTGTGGCCGTCATGCCCCCGCCACCGGCAGCACCCCCGATGACGGCAGCACCTCCACCGACGCGGCCGGGGCCACCGGCGGCCGCGCGGCACGCGGCCGGGCTCGCGGGCGCGTCCGCGCCTTCGGCGCAGGCTCCGCCGGCCGGGCCGATCCGTCATGCGGCGACGACCGCCGACCGGTCGGGTTCACCCGCCGTGGGCAACGGTCATGCCAGCGCCCAGGCAGGCGTGGATGTGACAGGACGCTCGCCCATGTACCCGCCATCGTCAGCAACGCCGGCGGCGCCAACAACGTCAGCTGCGGCGCCAACAGCACCGGTGACACCAACAACACCGATGACGCCAACAGCACCGGTGACGGCAACGGCCAGCCACGGCGACATCGACGATGAAGCCTCCCCTGACGACGATGACGCGCCAGCCCACCCAGAGGCGTCGCTGTCGGGGGAGGCCGCCGCGATGGCATTGCTGCGGTCCGATCTCGGCGCCACTGTCATCGAGCAACCCGCCGACTGAGCGCGCCAGGAGACCAGCCGGATATCCGCGGGCACACCCAACCAGCTGGACCGCGAATCGCGGCCTTCCCCGCAAGGTGTATCGGAACCCGGACGTAGGCTCAGGGACATGTCGAACCCGCAGACACCTGGGCCGGACTTCGGCCAGTTCCTCATGCAGGCCCAGCGGATGCAGGCCGAGTTGATGAACGCCCAGCAGGAGCTCGCCGGCACCAGGGTGGAGGGCACCGCCGGCGGAGGCCTGGTGAAAGCCACTGTGACTGGCGGCGGCGAGCTGGTCGATCTCACCATCAGCCCCGCCGCGGTCGATCCGGCCGACACCGAGACCTTGGCGGACCTCGTCCTCGCGGCCGTCCGGGACGCCGCCGGCAATGCGCGCGGGCTTGCCTCGGATCGCATGGGCCAGGTCACCGGCGGGCTCGGCGACGCCCTCGGCGGGCTCGGTATTCCCGGCGGACCGCCAGGTCCGGCGGGCCGGTCAGGTCTAGCAGGCGGATCCGGGCCGGGTTCTGACACCTCGGGCCTGGGGTGACAGCCATGTCGATGGACGGCTGGGCCGTATCTGGTAACCGCATCGGGGCAGGTCAGTAACGATGTACGAGGGGATCGTCCAGGATCTGATCGACGAGCTCGGTAGGCTGCCGGGTATCGGCCCGAAAAGCGCGCAGCGGATCGCTTTCCATCTTCTTTCCGCGGACCCCGCTGATGTGCGGCGCCTCGCGGCCACGTTGAACGAGATCAAAGACAAGGTACGGTTCTGCCGGCTCTGCTTCAACGTCGCGCAGGCGGAACTGTGCCGGATCTGCTCGGACCAGCGGCGTGATCCAGAACAGATCTGCGTCGTCGAGGAATCGAAGGACGTCATCGCCATCGAGCGGACGCGGGAGTTCCGAGGGCGTTATCACGTTCTTGGCGGCGCAATCAATCCGATCGGCGGAATAGGCCCTGACGATCTGCATATCCGGGAGCTGATCGCTCGGCTGGCCGATGGAACGGTGACCGAGCTGATTCTCGCGACAGATCCGAACACCGAAGGTGAAGTCACCGCGTCCTATCTGGCTCGGCAGATCGCTCCGATGGGCGTGAAGGTCACCCGCCTGGCCAGTGGCCTACCGATGGGCGGCGACCTGGAATGGGCGGACGAGGTGACTCTCGGCCGCGCCTTCGAAGGCCGTCGCGTCGTCGCCTGACCGGGCGCTCCCCGGTCAGGCGCTGTTGGGATAGACAGTGTTACCCCGCATCGCGCGTGGCGGCGTGCGAACGCCTCTCGGCTACTGTGGGCAACTCCTGTCGAGTTCAGCAGGACGGCGCGGCCGCATCCCTCCCGCGCCGCCTTTGGCCGCGAGGAAAGAGACATACAGCCTGTTCAGGTGACGTTCGCGGCCCGGTCGTCCGCGCGCGGATGAACTCCTACGACCCTCAGGAGCGCACAACAAATGATCATTAGTGCACATGTAGGTGCGGGAGCGCTGCTCGGGACGGCAGTACGCCGGCCGCTGCCCGCGTTTGCGGTGGGCTTCGCCTCCCATCTGGCAATGGACATGCTGCCGCACTGGGGTACCGGCCCAGGGCTGAGCTGGATCCCGGTCGCCCGGCGCGACGGCGTGGCAGGGCTGATCGCAATGGGCCTTCTGACCGCGGCCGCGCCACCCGGCCGGCGGCTCGCGGTGCTTGCCGGTATGAGTGGGGCATGCCTTCCCGACACCGACAAAATCGGAATCTACTTCGCCGGACGCAGTCCATGGCCGGGCCGCTTCGACCGCTTCCACGGACGCATCCAGCGGGAGTCCGCCGATCTGTTGCCCCGGGATGTACTCGTCGCCGCCACGCTCAGCGCAACTGCGGCCGGGCTGCTACACCTGCTGGGCCGGGGCAGGAGTTGAGCGGCCTCCGGGCGGCGGCCAGCCCAAGAGCCAGGGGTCCGGCGAATCGTCGCGAAGCGGCTATTCGGGGAAAGGCCGTAGTGTTGGCTGGTGTCGAAGTGCTGAAAACAGAGGAATCCGGCGATGGGTCGATACGGGGAACAACTCTGGTCCCCGAACCCGGCCGCGCCGTTGCGCGGACGCCGCACAGGGGTGTATCGCCCGTACTATCCTGATCCGCTGGCCGGGTCTCCGCCGGTCCTTCACAAGGATCTCATCGCGCGCGCGACAGCGATCGAGGTGGGCATCCGATCACTGACCAGCACGGTCGTGGTGAGCCTGGACCAGCTGGCAGATTTTCTGCTGCGCGCCGAGGCAGTCGCGTCGTCCCGGATCGCGGGAATCCAGGTCGCTCCCCAGCAGGTCGCCTTGGCGGAGTTCGCCGCTGGAGCCGGCTCCGACAATGTCGTCGAGGGTTTCAGCGTGAACGCCCGCCGGGTCGCCCGCAACATCGCCGCGCTCCGGCGCGCGGTCACCGATCTTCCCGGCACTGAGGCCATCACCGTGGACGGTATTGTCAGCTTGCAGCGCACCCTGCTGCCAGGCCACCGGCACACCGGCCCGCGATCCGTCCAGACCTGGCTCGGCGGGAGCGAATGGAACCCCCTCGACGCGGCCTTCATACCTACGCCACCGTCCGATGTGGTCAGGCTGATGACCGATCTTGTCGCCTATGCTTCAGGCGACGCTCACCCACCGCTGATCCAGGCTGGGCTCGTCCACGCCCAGTTCGAGACCATCCAGCCATTCGACAACGGCAACGGGCGGGTGGCACGGACGCTGATCCATGCCGTGCTCGCCCGCCGAGGATTGGTCACACCCGCCGTGCTGCCGATCAGCCTCGCCTTTGTGAGCCGCTCCGACAGGTATGTGACGGCGCTGGCCGCCTACTGCCATGATGGCCCGCCTGGTGGCCGAGCCGCCCACGCGGCGCTGAACCAGTGGCTGACCTTCTTTCTCGACTCCCTGGTCGTGGCGATCGAGGAGGCCCGTACGTTCGCCGAGGAGATCGCCGAACTACGCCGGTCCTGGGATGCCAGACTGACAGCTTTCCGCGAGCGAACAGTCGCGGTCCGCAACCGGCCGCGAGAACCCGCGACAGTCGATCGGTTACTCACCGTACTATCCACCTCCCCTGTGATCACAGCAACCAGCGCGGCGCGCATCCTGGACGTGTCCGTGCAGGCCGCGTGGGCGGCAGCCGAGGAGCTTGTCGGCGCGGGCATCCTGCGCCGCCGGCAGATCGGACGTGGCGCCACCGGGTACCTCAACCGGGAAATATCAGACTTGCTGACTTCCGCCGAACGCCGACTGCTGGCGGTCAAACAAGGCTGACCAGCGCCTCCCTGGGAGCGCCACGCCCGACGACCGCTACGTACCGCGCCGCCCCCGCGCTGTTCAGCCGGCCGGGAGCAGGACCGCGGCGCCGTTCACCCGGTCCGAGGCCAAGTCGATCAACGCCTGGTCCGCTCGGTCGAGCGGATACAGCTGGACCGTGACCGCGAGCCGATGCCGCCGCGCGATCCCGAGAAACTCGCGCCCGTCCGCCCGGGTGTTCGCGGTCGTGCTACGCAGCGTCCGTTCCTGGAACAGGTGGCGCTGATAGCTCAGCACCGGCACATCGGAGAGGTGGATACCGGCGACCGACAGCGTCCCGCCGCGGTCCAGGGCCCCCAGCGCGACCGGGACCAGGTCGCCAACCGGGGCGAACAGAATGGCTGCGTCGAGCGGCTCCGGCGGGGCGTCGTAGGCCCCGCCGGCCGAAGACGCGCCGAGCGCGAGCGCGAGCTGTCGCGCATCCTCGGAGCGGGTCATCACGTGGACCCTCGCGCCCTGCGCCAGTGCCACCTGCGCGGCAAGGTGGGCGGATGCGCCAAAGCCGTATACCCCAAGCCGGCCACCGGCCGGGAGCTCAGCGCGACGCAGCGCCCGGAATCCGACGATTCCTGCGCACAGCAGCGGTGCCAGTTCAGCATCGGAATAACCATCCGGCAGCCGGTAGGCGTAGTCCGCCCGGGCCACGGCGTACTCGGCATAACCGCCGTCGGCATCCCAACCGGTGTAGCGGGAGGTCAGACACAAATTCTCCGCGCCGCGGCCGCAGTAGGTACATGTCCCGTCGGTCTCCCGCAGCCAGGCGATTCCCAGCCGATCACCGATAGCAACACCTTTCACCGCAGGGCCGACTGCGTCGACATAACCGACGATCTCGTGCCCGGGAACGGTGTTGGGCCTGCGCGGTCGCAGATCGCCCTCGGCCAGATGTAGGTCCGTACGGCAGACCCCACAGGCTACGACCTGTAGACGCACCTCGCCGGCAGCCGGCTCTGGCACGGGGACGGCCGTGCGCCGCAGCGGTCGCGCCGTCGCCGGAGCCGGTGTGGTGACCTGCCAGGCCGTCATCATCGGTGTCATGCCCTTGATGTTCCCCGATCAGCCCGCTGCATTACCGCTTACCGCTTGCCGCCCATACGCTGTCACCGTCGGCAAAACCGCCCTCGGTGGACGGTGACCTGAAGTATCGCCGTCCACCGACGGATCATGCCATATAGGCGAAAAGAGCCAGATGATACGTTGAAAGCGATGCGTCAGATGTTGACGCCATGATCACGGGCGAGACCGCCGAGGTCGTTGTGGCCCTGGCCAACCGCACGGAACTTCCACTCGGCGCCGTTGCGGTAAACCTCACCGAAAATGACTACCGTCTCAGTGGAGTAGTCCTCGGAAAGATCATAACGGACCAGCTCAGTGCCGGTCTGGTCGACGACACGGATGTAGGCGTTGCGCACCTGGCCGAAGTTCTGGTGCCGGTCCTGCGCACCGTAGATCGACACCGGAACGACAATCTTGTCGATGTCGGCCGGCACCTGGCCAAGGTTGATGACGATCGACTCGTCGTCCCCCTCACCCGCGCCGGTGAGATTGTCGCCGGTGAGCGTGATGGCGCCCTCCGGGGACTTCAGGTTGTTGAAGAAGACAAAATGCTCGTTGGTGAGAGCCTTACCGTCTGCCTTCACCCCGATGGCGGAGGCGTCCAGGTCGAAGTCGGTGCCAGTGGTGGTGCGAGCGTCCCACCCGAGCCCAACCGTCAACGCGGTGAGCTGAGGTGTGCCCGCGTCGGCGGCCTGTTTGGTAAGGCTGACGTTGCCGCCCTTGGCAAGGCTGATGGCCATCTGTAGATCGTCTCCTCTGATCGGTCCGCGTCGGTGCGGATCGTCCCGTGCAGGTACAGACTTACCCCAGGAACCTCCGGCGACGCGAAAAGGTCATGATCGCGCGACTTGGGCTTAAGAGCGCCCGGCAACAGGGGACGCGGCATTGCGGGGTTGGGGTGCGCACCTCGCGTCATCGCTCCCCAGCCATCGCCGCGCGATGCACGCACCCCAGCCTCACTCCTTGATCAACGCCCCTGTTGCCGGGCGCTCCAACAGCTACGAAAGAACCTTCGCACACGCTAGGGCACACGCTAGGGCACCCGCCTACAGTCGGTCCGGTTGGGTGCGGTAGGGGCCCGGCAGTGCCATCACTGGTGACAGATGTCAACACCACCCAGCGACGACCATGGTCATACCCGATGCACTCTGTGGACGCAGGATCGGAGCGGCTGCTGGAACTGCGCCGACCGAAGCCCAAGCATCCTGGTCTCCCAAGAACCCGGGGCGGTTCATTCCGTATTATCGACGATGATTTTTCCAATCCTATCACCCTGCGGCGTGTTATTGAGCCAACAGGTGAATCCCCAGCGGTTTGCATCAAAACCCTGGTATGAATGCTTTATTCGCATCAATGCATCGGCGACGGAGTCACCCCAAGGGGAAAATCCGCCATCCGTTATTTCACCAATCTCAACAAGATTTTCAACAACAAGATAATTAATCGTTTCAATAACTTCTCGATGAACAGAATCCTCGTCAGTCGATGACAGAAAGCGTCGCGCAAGCGAATCGACAGCCAGCAGCGGGACCCAGTCATCAAGGCCGGCTTTGAGTATTTCTTTGGCCAACAAATCAATCATGGGAGATGAACCTTGACATGCGTACCATCGGCCTTGAAAATATCGATTGTCTCCCCTCCTGACCTACTGCTCTCGCGGAACCCGACCTTGGTGCCGTCTTGCAGCTCAACGAACTTACCCGGATAACCCGACTGCACCGGTATCCCATCTCTGGAGATATCAGCGAATACCTGTCGCATTTCCTCTGGCGTATCAACTTCCAGGTTCGGCGGAGTGCGACCAGTTCGCAACTTCGACAATACATCGTCGATGCACTCTGTGGACGCAGGATTGGAGTGGCTGCTGGAACTACTGGATCTTCCGCTGGAACCACCGCTGGAGTGGCCGCTGGAACCACCGTTGGCGCTCGATACCGCGGCGGACACGCCGCCGATGAGACCGCCCACCACCGCGCCACCCGCAACCACACCCCCGGTCTCGGCCGCGATCGTGACCCCACCACCGAGCACGAGCGCACCTGAAGCGAGCGCCACACCACCGGCCTCAACCAGACCACACGGCTCAAGAACGATGCACGCCGCAGTACCCACAACCACCGCACCGATACCGAGGCCGGTACCGACCTTGCACCAGAACCCACACAGCCCACTCGGATCCGCGTCGTTAAGCGGATTCCCCCCGACATACCCATACGGACTACGCGTGAGATCCAGAGCCGGGTCGACCGTCAAAAACCGCGCCGTCACCGGATCGTAAAAACAAGCCCGCCGAATTCGAGTCCCGCTACTACCCGCAGGACGAAGCTGCTATGCCGACCGAAGCGCAGGCATCCCGGTCTCCAAAGAACCCGGGGCGGTTCATTCTGTATTTTCGACTCAATCATGGAAATCGAAGCAGACACTGCCAGCAAGGAGCCTTGCGCGCAACAGATCGGCCGATGAGTTGTTGGTTCGCGTAACGCTCTGTTCGCCGCGGGCATCGACGACTTCATACAGCTGGAAACAGTGACCGCGGGTGGCCCGAAACCTCATGAGCCACCCGCGGTCCTACAGCGATGAGACTGTTACCGCGCGCGGAGAGCGTTACCGCGCGCAGGGCACGTTGAACAGCCCGCTCGCCGCCGCGGTGACGGTGTTGGTGCAGGAAACGGTGTTCTTGGTCTTGTCCGGCTTGTCAACGCTGACACCAAAGCCGGGACCGCGGACGTCGAGCTTGTTGCCGGTGATGATGTTTCCCATTCCCCAGCCGTCGACGACGACATGGGTCTGGATACCATCCTTCGGGCTGTTGACACCGACGTTGCCCTCGATGAGCCAGTTGTTGCCCTTCACGTCGACCCACGAATCCGCGTAGTTGTCACCCGTGATGGCGGAGCCGTCGAAGGTGTTGCTCCGCAGGACGCCACCGGTTGTGGCTTCCTTGATGTCAACCGCCTCCGCGGTCACTCCGTTGATTGCGTTACCGATAATCTGGTTACGATCGGAGTTATCCGGCTTCCCACCGCTGAACTTTGCCCAGTTCGACTCGGCCGAGCCGATGTAGATGCCCTCGCCGAAGCCCGGATCCTTGCGCCCGGTACCGCTGACCGTCGACCCGGCGACGATGTTGTCAGTCGAGAAGTTCCGTAGGTGGATGCCCTCGTCACCGATGTTCCGCACCAGCAGTCCGGTGATGACCGCCCCGCTGGTCTGGTCGGTCATCACCCCCTTCTGGCCGTCCTGGACCGTGAAACCCTCCAAGCGCCAGTAATCGGCGTTGTCAAGGTGAAAGACATAGCCACTGTTGATCGACCCACCATCGAGCACTGCGTTGCGTGAGCCACGCACCGTGATCGGGGCCTTCGCGGTCGCCGCCCGGTTGGCGACGAAGTGCCCGCTGTACTGCCCGTCCGCGAGTTGGATGAGATCCCCTGGCCGGGCGTTCGCGAGCGCGGCGGTCAACTGCTGGGTGGTCGACACCCCGACCTGACGCAACGGCGCCGGCGGCACCGGAATCCCCGTCAGCCCGGCAACCAGGGCTGGCAAGGCCGATGCGGCGGCAGGCGCTGAGGCCTGGGCGGTCGCTGTGGCTGCCGGAGACGAAACAACCGACCCGGCAGACAGCGTGCTCCCGGTAGCCGTGGGAGCCGCGGGCGTCTGGATCGGTGCCTGGTTTCCCGCGGGGGCCGCCGTGCTATGGGCGGGTTGCGTCAGGCTCGAATCGGCTGGCTTGCACGCGGCAAGCCCACCGGTCAGGAGAACAGCGGACAACACCACGGTGGCTGGTAGCCGGCTGGCAGCCGAGTGGCGCCCGGCACGGCGCTCCTGGGAGCACTCGGCCACGTCGCCCAGCGGAGAGGCGCCTCGAGGGCCCACGCCTAGTGCCTCGGTGCTTGCCACGGGACTCCACCGGGCACTGCAGTTGATCATCACTGGCTCTCTAAGCCTTTCGTAGGTCCCAATCTTGGTGTCCCCCCCAAGTAGGACGAAAGGAGCATAGCGGTGAACCGGCCCGCATCCTCATGGGCCCCCACGATGCGCGAACGTCAGCCACCATCCGTAATAGCAGCATCATATGCATGAAAGAAAAATTAATGATTATCGGTTGACAAACCAACGAAGAACCCACTTCAACCCACATCATAAAAATGTGACCAACCAGCAGCGCCGTGCCACCACTGGAACACTCGGTGAAACAGCGCCAGGCAAGCCATCTCACACATGACCCACGCGTAACCCACACATGTCCCACCGCGTACATCATTACGCCCCACGCAAAATAGCGGTTAAGAGGCTTCCGGCAGCGGGGCGTCCGAGCAGGAAGCGGCGTCGCGAGGCTGGGGCCCGCGCCTCGCGTCATCGCTCCCCGGCCATACGCCGCGCGATGCACGGGCACCCCAGCTCGTCAATCGCCACCCACCACCAGAGCGGCTCCCTCCACCGCCTCGCGATGCACGCGCCCCAACCCCGCTCCTTGATCTAAACCTCTATTATCGAATGCTTAATTTTTTTGAAAATTCCAAAAAACTATTTTCAAAATCAAAAAAATATGATAACGGCCGCCGTGGCGGCAACGCCTCGTTCCCCAGCGCGGGCAAGACGGCCGCCCGCTCCGGTGGGGCAATCTGATCGCCCACCCGAAAGCACCGTGACCGCAGCTCTTCTCCGTCCCCTGAGTGCCAAGTAGCCTGGGCCCCATGGCGGTCGTGGTGACGAAGTTCGGCGGTTCCTCCGTCTCGGATGCCAACCGGATCAAACGGGTCGCCGAACGGATCGTGTCTCAGCGCCGTTCCGGCGACGATGTGGTGGTCGTGGTGAGCGCGATGGGTGACACGACCGATGACCTGCTGGAACTCGCCGAACAGATCACGCCGGTACCACCGGCCCGAGAGCTCGACATGCTGCTCACCGCCGGTGAACGCATCTCGATGGCACTGCTGGCCATGGCGATCTCAAACCTGGGTGCCGAGGCACGGTCGTTCACGGGCTCCCAGGCAGGAGTGATCACTACTTCGGCGCATGGCAAGGCCCGCATCATCGATGTCACACCGGGACGCATCCGTGACGCTCTGGACTCAGGTGCGATCGCGATCGTCGCCGGTTTCCAGGGTGTCAGCCAGGATACGAAGGACGTGACGACACTCGGTCGAGGTGGGTCGGACACGACCGCTGTGGCCCTCGCGGCCGCCTTGCGGGCTGATTTCTGCGAAATATACACCGATGTGGACGGCGTTTTCACCGCCGACCCGCGTATCGTGCCGGACGCACGCCGCATCGAGCGCATCTCATATGAGGAAATGATGGAGATGGCGGCCTGCGGCGCCAAAGTGCTCATGCTTCGGTGCGTCGAGTATGCCCGCCGCTACACCGTCCCCGTCCACGTCCGTTCCTCGTTCTCCTCGAAGCCGGGTACGTGGGTCACCGAGATTCCGGAGGCAGATCTCGTGGAACAGGCCATCATCCGCGGAGTCGCACACGACCAGAGCGAGGCGAAGGTGACCGTGGCCGGCTGCCCGGACAAGCCCGGCGTGGCCGCTGCCGTCTTCCGAGCCGTCGCTGACGCGGACGTCAACCTCGATATGATCGTGCAGGTCGGTTCGGTCGCCGGCACCGGGCGGACCGACATCTCCTTCACCCTCCCGAAAGCCGACGGCCGTACCGCGCTGACCGCGCTGACGAAGGTCCGTGGCCAGATTGGCTTCGAACGGACCCTGTACGACGATCACATCGGCAAACTCTCCCTGATCGGCGCCGGGATGAAGTCGCATCCAGGGGTGTCAGCCCGTTTTTTCGGCGCGCTCGCGGACGCCGGGGTCAATGTAGAGATCATCTCAACCTCCGAGATCCGGATCTCGGTCGTCATCCGCGACACCGACCTGCCCGTAGCAGTCCGGGCCGTCCACAGTGCCTTCGACCTCTCCGATCCCAACGGCCAGGCCGTCGTGTACGCGGGCACCGGCCGATGACGACACACACTGCCGCCCACCGCCCAACACTCGCTGTAGTCGGCGCGACCGGTGCGGTCGGCACCGTGATGCTGTCGCTGCTGACGGAACGCCCGAACATCTGGGGAGAGATCCGCTTGATCGCTTCCGCCCGGTCCGCTGGGCGGAAACTGCGGCTGCGCGGCAGGGACGTCGAGGTGCTTGCGCTGGCTCCCGAGGTCTTCGACGGCGTCGACATCGCGATGTTCGACGTTCCGGATGAGGTCTCCAAGGAGTGGGCACCGGTCGCCGCGTCCCGTGGGGCTACCGTGGTCGACAACTCGGGCGCTTTCCGGATGGATGCCGACGTCCCGCTCGTCGTCCCCGAGGTGAACGCGCAGGCTGCGGCGAGGCGACCTCGTGGGATCATCGCCAACCCGAACTGCACGACGCTGTCAATGATCGTCGCGGTTGGCGCGCTACACCGGGTGTTCGGGCTGGACTCCCTGGTGGCGACCTCTTACCAGGCAGCGAGCGGAGCGGGCCAAGCCGGTATCGACACGCTGTACGCCCAGCTCGCGGTCGTCCTCAATGCCGGGCTCGCCCGCCGCAACATGCCGGCCGACGCGGCCAGCCTGCCCGCCGACGCGGGTGGCGAGATCGAGCTCAGACTCGGACAGAGTGCCGGAGACGTCCGCAAGGCGATCGGGGAGAACGGGCTCGGCCCGTTCCCCGCGCCGCTCGCGCTGAACGTGGTGCCGTGGGCCGGTTCCTACAAGGACGGCGGCTGGTCGTCCGAGGAAATTAAGATCCGGAACGAGTCACGGAAAATCCTCGGGCTCCCCGGCCTCAGGGTATCCGCGACCTGTGTCCGGGTACCGGTCGTGACGACCCACGCGGTGGCGGTACACGCGTGGTTCGCGCGTCCGGTAACGGCGGATGAGGCACGAGCCGTCCTGCGCGCGGCGCCAGGTGTGGCGGTCCTGGACGACCCGGCCGCAGGGGATTTCCCAACGCCGGCAGATGTCGTCGGTACCGATCCGACCTGGGTCGGGCGGATCAGGCAATCGCCCGACGACCCGTGTGAGCTCGCCATGTTCGTCTGTGGCGACAACCTCCGCAAGGGTGCGGCCTTGAACACCCTGCAGATCGCCGAACTCCTGGTGTCCCACGGTCGATAGTCCCCCGCGTCGGCGTGGTTGACGGAAATTTTGCTACGAGCGTTCCATCCGGCGGATACGCTCGGCAAAAAATCCGGCAGCGCGGCGAGGGGCGTGCCCCAGCCCCGCGACGCCGCAGTCCTCTGTTACCGGGCGCTCCTATTCAACAAAAAAGATGGCAGCTGACGGACCCGACATATTCGAGCGCACGTCAGCGGCTATGCGGAAACACGCAATCTACCAGAAAAGAAACAACACGAAAAAGAAACGCGATGCGTTATGAATCCGAACGTGTCGCCCGCCACCGACAGATAACGAAGGCCCGCCTCCTCAGCTGGGGATGGCGGACCCTCGCCCTACGACTGTGGAGTTACGTCCCTCGTGGCTCAGACGACCCGAACGGCGTCAGCCTGTGGACCCTTCTGTCCTTGGGTCACTTGGAACTCGACCCGCTGCCCTTCTTCCAGGCTCTTGTACCCGTCCATGTCAATCGCGCTGTAGTGGACGAAGACATCCGAACCGCCGCCGTCCACGGAGATGAAGCCGAAGCCCTTCTCCGAGTTGAACCACTTAACCGTGCCCTGAGCCACGTGCCGTTCTCCCTGCTGGTGCAGTCAGGACCCACACCGCGCGGGCCCCGGACCGTCTGAAGTGAGATTTTGGCGCTCCCACGACAGTGTTCGCCGTCCGCGTCCCTTGTAGACGCCAACCGCCGAACTTGGCCATGGAAGACGCTACACGGCTACAGGCCATCACGGGAGGTCTCCGGGGAAGGAAGTCCACTACATACCTCACGTAGCGGATGGCGGCGCATCGCCCGAGGTAACCCACCGCGACTACCGGTCGCGGGCACCTCCATCGTCCGCGCCGGCAGAGCGCCGCGGCCGGCCACCGTCAGGGCGTGCCACCAGAACTGCCCATGGTCAACGCCTCCAGGGAGCCGATCGTGGCTACCAGCCCCCGAGGCGGCTGACACCCCCGGGACCGGCCTGGGTGTTCCTATGCGGCCCGGCCGCGTACTCATGGCGCGGGCATCCCACCTGCCAGCCGGCAGATAACCCGTACCACCAATATGACTACTCATAGTAAAAATCATGGTGCATATTTCACCAGCGGATCACCGTGCGACCATCCAATGACCCGGGCTGTCCAACGCCCGCGGACGACACGCCCAGACCGCCCGCGACCAGACGGCATTCCCGCTCGCCGCCGCGCACCGGCCCTGGCCGGCCGCGGCGGAGGCCGCTCATCTTCAGGAATGTCAACAAGACAAACATGACATTACTGACATTCCTGGCCGCGGGACTTCCGGTCGCGTGAATGCTTTCATGCTGGAGAAGCCGGTACGGTCCGGTCGGAGCCAGCCGCCTGGATCCCAGGAGTCCTCGTTCCACCCAGATCCGGAGTCTCGCATGGGGGTACACACTGACCATGACCCTTCCTACAATGCTCTTGGGCCCGACCGGTTTGAACATCACCCGGGTTGGCTTCGGCGCCTGGGCGATCGGCGGTGCGGAGCACGCATTCGGATGGGGCGCCCAGGACGACGATGAATCGGTGGCCGCCATTCGGCATGCCGTCGAGCACGGCGTGAACTGGATCGACACAGCGGCTGTATACGGCCGCGGGCACTCCGAGGAGGTCGTGGCACGGGCGCTCGCGGACATCGGCGAAGCCGACCGGCCATACGTGTTCACAAAGTGCGGCATGACCTGGAAATCAGATCATGACCTGTTGCCCGCCAGAGTGGGCTCGCCCGAGTCGATCCGCCGTGAGGTCAACGCGTCCCTGCGACGATTGAAGATCGAAAGAATCGATCTTTACCAACTGCACTGGCCGCCGAAGGACGGCACACCGATCGAGGATTCCGTCGCGACACTGCACGAACTGCGCGCGGAAGGAAAGATCCGGTCGGTGGGCGTGTCCAACTTCGACGTCGACCTGCTCGAGCGTGCCGCATCCGCGGGCGGGGTTGATGTTCTCCAGCCGCCGTTCTCAGCGATCAAGCGGACCGTGGCCACGGACATCCTGCCGTACTGCGCCAAGCACAACATCGGGGTAATCGTCTACAGCCCGATGCAGTCGGGGCTGCTCAGCGGGGCATGGTCAGCGCAGCGATCGGCCGACCTCCCGGCCGACGACTGGCGGCGCGCCTCACCGGACTTCACCGGCGAGGCACTGCACAGCAACCTCGCTCTCGCTGACATCCTGCGAACGGTGGCAAAAAGGCACAACACGACCGTCGCCTCGGTAGCCGTCGCCTGGACCCTCGCGTTCGACGGTGTGACCGCGGCGATCGTCGGCGCGCGCAGGCCAAGCCAGGTCAATGGATGGATCACGGCCGCCACCCTCGCGCTGACCGCGGA
>NZ_CAKJTR010000011.1:0-9393 GCF_917627355.1 Protofrankia sp. Cj3
GGGGACGTCACGATGGGGACGTCACGGTGCGGACGCCGACGGCTCGGCCAGACCGGCTTCGTCCGCCAGCTGCTTGGGAACAGCCACCGGCTCCGCGCTGGCCCGCCCAGGGTGCAGTACCGCGGCGGCCAGCAGCAGGCCAAAGGCCACGCATCCGGCGCCGACGAGCAACCCGAGACGGCAACCACCGGCGAGCGCCGCGATCTGGGTACGGCCTTCCGCCACAAGCGTGGCGGTCCGCTTGGTGGACAACGTCCCCAGTGCCGCGAGGCCGACCGCTGCCGAGATCTGCATGGAGACGTTGACGATCCCCGAGGCCAGACCGGCGTCGGCGGGTGCGACGTCGGCAACGGCCATGGTCAGCAACGGCATGAACGCCGCGCCGGCCCCGAGCCCGACAAGGGTGAAGGAAACGAAGAGCGTCGGGAAATAATGGACGTGCTCGCCGTCGCCTCCCTGAGCGAAGAGCAGCAGGCCCGAGAGCATGACGGCCAGCCCCCCGAGGAGGACCTGTTTGGGGCCGAAGCGGGACACCAGCCGGGTGGTGATGCCGAAGGAGAGCGCGGCTATTGCGAGGGTTTGCGGCAGGAACGCCAGCCCAGTGCGGATCGCGTCGTACCCGAGGACCTCTTCCAGGTACAGCGCGCCGAAGAAGAACACCCCGTACATGCCGGCCATCACGACCGCGCGTACGGCGCTCGAGCCGACGAGGCTACGCAGTCGCAGGATCCGCGGCGGAACGAGCGGGTTCGGTGTGTGTGACTCACGGAAACCGAACGCGCCGAGCAGTGTGACCGAGACCGCGCCGAGCCCGAGCGTGTACGTCGACAGCCAGCCATGCTCGGATGCCCGCACGATCGCGTCGATACCGGCCAGCGCCGCCGTGGTGACCAGGATGGCACCCGCCGCGTCAACCCCCCGGCGCAGGCCGGAACCGGAACGTTCGGTGATGAGAGCGGCGCCCGCCAGTAGCGCGAGAACGCCGATCGGGATGTTGATAACGAAAATCCAGTGCCATCCCAGGGCCCGCGTAAGCACGCCGCCGAGCAGCAGACCGAGCGAGCCGCCGCCGACGGTGACGAGCAGGTAGGTGCTCATCGCCCGAGCGCGCTCACGCGGCTGCGGGAAGTCGGTGACGATGAACGCGAGAACGGTCGCCGACGCGAGCGCTCCACCCAGGCCCTGCGCGAAGCGGGCGACGATGAGGACCGTCTGATCGCTGGCAAGCCCGCAGGCGGCCGAGGCCGCGGTGAACAGCGCGACGCCGCCGAGGAAGACCTTCTTGCGCCCAACGAGATCGCCCAACCGGCCGGCGACGAGAAGGAAGCTGCCATAGCTGATCAAATAACCGTTGATGACCCAGGTAAGGCTGGCCTGGCTGATTCCCAGATCATGCTGGATGACGGGCAGTGCAACATTCACCACACTGGAGTCAAGAATGATCATAAGTTGGGCCGTCAGGACGACGAGAAGGGGGAGCCACCGTCGGTATGAGCGCATGGCCGAAGCTGGAACGATAAGTTCGCTCATAGGACCATTACTATAACATTAATTACAAAAAAATGATTTTAATATCTAAATATTATAATTATTAAGATAATGGCTGTTGTCGGCACCGAGCCAGCCGCGATCGTTGCGCTGACGCGCTATGGCGTGTGCCGGAAGCCGTCGTTCGATCAGGGAGCCGGACAGATTCCCGCTCGCCGCCGGGCTCGCGGCGGGAACGCAGCCCCTGACCGGCCGGGGCCAGCGACCGGTCAGGGCCCACCGTGTCGATCCCTCCCTGCTGCTGCGGTCTCTGCCGCACGGACCCGCGCCGGACGATTACCGCCTGGTCTGCGAACGCACGATCTCCCAGGTCACGTTGTCACCGTGCTGGGCGGTGTAGAACACCCGCCAGTTCTTGTTGAAGGCGTCCGGTACCCGGGCACCGAGGATGCCGCGAATACTCGGGTCCCCGTCGGAAACATGGATCCCCGTGAGCTCGTTGTCCCCGTCGTTCTGGAATCCGCTGCCACTGATCGAACCGAGGCCGGAGTCTATCGTGGCCGACGGGTCACGCCCCTCCGCGAGGAACCGCAGCGGCTGCTGACCGTCAGCGTAGTTGTGCCACACGTCGAACAGGTAACCGGAATCGAGCGCGTTACGCTGGGTATGCAAGGTATCCCCGGCGTCCTCGACAAACGCGACGTGGTTGTGGTCGAGGAACGCGACGTTGTCGAACCCGGTGTGCACCTGGTCGCCCTTGTAGAACAGAGTGAGTTTGCCGTTGTTGGCGGTCGCGCTGGTCTGGGTGAGTTTCAGCACCGAGCCCCAGCCGCCGTATTCGGCGTTCGCGACCGAACGCGCGTCGGTGTCGCCGGTCTCGTCGAAGTAGAACTCACGGAAGTCCGAGCCCGGGCGGAACTGGCCGTTCTCGGGCCGCTTGAACGGGGTCGCGCCAGCCTTCTTGGCCGCCGCGTTCGCGTCGAACGCCACCCCGCTGGGGTCGGTCGCGGTGTCGTGAATCGTCACCCAGTGGGTGTCGAAGACATTGCCGTAGGTGTGCAGATCCTTGGTGTCCTGGCTGAAGGCGTTGCCGTCCGGGTGGTCGGCGTCGATCGGCTGGAAGGTGATCGGCTTACCGGTACCCGCCGAGATCACCTGGAGGGCCTGGAGCTTGCCGCCCTTGGTGAGGTCGGCGGTGTCCACCGGCACGAACCGGTAGACGAAACTGTTCGGCAGCTTGGTGAACCTGCCGGGAATCGTCGTGCCGCCGACGTCCTCAACGAGCCACAGGTTGCCGGCGGAGTCGTTCTGGATGCCTTCGTACCCGCCACGGCCCAGGACGGTGGAGATGTCCTCGACCTTCGAGGCGATGTCCGGCGTGGCCTGCCAGACACCGCCGTTCGCGCCGGCCTCCGCGGTGAACAGCAGCCGCTGTGCCCACGGATCCCAGGTGGAACCGTCGAAGTCCGGCAATGCCTTACCCGCGACGTCCGTCGTGGCGAGCAGGGTGACCCGGTGGGCCGCGTCGGCGTCGAGGTTGACGCGGGTGATGTAGCCGGGCTTTCCGCCCTCGTGCCCCTGGAACAGGAAGTGCGTCCCGTAGTCGTAGCTCGGGTCGGCGCCGTGCTGACCGGTCAGGCGCAGGTAGGTGTTCTTGTCCGGCTCGGTCTTGCTGGCCTCGACGTTGTGCGCCGTGCTCTGTACGTCCCCCGGTGCGGGCAGCAGGTTCGCGGAGTTACCGTCATAGCCGTAGTACGGCACCTCGGGTGTTCCGTTTTCCAGCCTGTTCGAACCCTGGGCGACGGCGATCTCGGACAGCTCCGCCGAAAGCGCATGGGCCACCGGCACGTTGGGAACCTTGGCGTTCGCGGTCAACACGGGGGTCAGCCCGAGCGCGGCGGTAGTGCCCGGCTCCGCTTGCGCGGTCGTGCCCAGCACCAGCCCGCCCAGCACAGCGGCGCCGGCCACCCCAGCCGCGACAACCGCGGCCCGGGAGCGTTTGGTCCTCACTGACATATGCATCCTTCCCCCTGGCACCACACATCGGGCACCTCCGGGGGGATACAAACGGGTGCGGGCAACGACTGGTACGCGGTTGTCCAGCCAACGCGAATCCTGCTTGTGAACATTGGATGGCAGAACGGGCCGACAGCCACCGAACGCTGGCGAACGCTGGCGAACGCCAGCGGAAAACAGGCCCACGGCCGCCGTCGCCTGGCGGGCCATATCGAGACGGGCGAGGCCAGCACAAGCGACCCGGCGCGCGCCGTGAGCGGCGGTGACCGGCACCACGATCACCTGTGAGGTGTCCTGTGCTCGCCCCTGACGATCAGCCGAGGATGGGGCCGGCCGGCTCCCGATGCCCCGTCCTCGGCTGCCCCGTCCTCGGCGGACCCGCCTGCCTGTTTTTTACCGACCCGCCCAGTGCTGGTGGGCGCGTGGGCGTACCAGGGTGAAGCTGTCGAGCTCGGTGTAGCTGGACGAACCCGCGGCGGCGCCGTAGTGCCTGACGGTGATGGTCGTCTTTCCGCCGGGCGCGTCGGGCTCGACGTCGAACGAGGCGAAACCGTACGGAGTGGCGAGATCACGGTAGGCCGACCACGGCGCGGGTTCGGTCGTGGTGAGCGCCCTGCGCTGCGTCGTCGGGTCGCCAGCGGCGACATCGTAGATCACGACGCCGTCCTGGGGCGCGTCGAACGCGGTGGCCGGCGTGGCAAAGGAATGCCCACCGCCACCGATGATCATATGTACGGTCCCGCGGGTCGTGTCGATGACCTTCGCGTCGTCGGCCTGCGGGGCGGGCGTGAGCAGTGAGCTGCCGGGCAGGGTCCCACGCACGGGGAAGGTGCGTTCGAAGTGGTGCTCGTGGCCAGCGAGCACCAGATCGACGCCGTACTGGTCGAACAACGGCAGGAGCTCCCGGCGAATGCCGAGATCCGCGCCGTTGAAGTGCGCGGAGGACATCGCGACCTGGTGCATGAACACCACGATCCAGTCGATGTCATGGTCGTGCCGCGCCGCCGCCAGCGTCCGTTCGAGCCAGGCCCGCTGCTTGCCGTGGCTGTAACCGTGGATGTAGGGGTCAAAGCCACTGCTCGCGTAGTTCGGGACGTGGTCACGGCGGTAGCCGCTGAAACCGCCGTCCTGCAGGCACACGTCGTCGTTGTTGAGCGAGATGATCCGGACCGAGCCGACGGTGAAGGCGTACCAGTTGCCGGCGAAGTCGGGCACGTCCGAACCATTGCCCGGCAGGCCGAACCGGGTCTGGTAGGCGAGATAGCCCTGCGGGCCGTTGCCAACCTCGTTCTCGTGGTTGCCCGCGCACGGCATCCAGGGCCGGTTGCGCGCGGACCGCATGTTGTTGTTGAAGAAGCTGCGCCAGGTCGCCACCGGGTCGTCGCTGACGTTCGCGTAGCACAGGTCGCCGTTGACGAGATGGAACAACGGGTCGAGCGTCTCGACCGCGTCCACGATGTAGCCGGAGTTCACCGACGACGGGCCGAGGCCCTGTCCCACCGGCGCTGGTATCGCCTGGTCACCGAAGCTGGTGAAGCGGAACCGCCTGCGTCCGCGTGGGGCCGTGCGGAACGTACCTTCCGCCGGCGGGGCGCCACGATGGTAGACCTCGTAGGTGAAGTCGGTGTCGGACGGCAGCCGGTCCAGCTCGGCGTGGTAGGTCCAGACGGTCTGCCCGGTCAGTGCCTCGACGTAGACACGCTCCTGCGCCTCAATACTCGTCCCGAAGCCGGAACCGTGCCGCCCGAGGCGCAACCGGGGTCGACTCACCCGCTCCGGCGTCGCCCACGACACCGTGATCTGACTGGCCGCATCCGCGCCGAACTGGACATGCAGCTGTTCGGGGGACGGCGCTCCCGCGACCGCGGGCTGACGCACCAGCTCGGCCGCGACGCCCGGACGTTCCAGCAACGGCACCGCGGCGGCGGTGAGACCCGCCACCCCGGCGGCACGCAGCAGCGCACGGCGCCCCAGCGCCGGCCGTGATCCAGCTATGGCAGGTTCCTCGTTCATGCGGATTCCTCCCCGTTGGTACATCGACACATCGACACATCGGCACGTCCTCATGGCCGTGTCTGTGCGCATCCTGATCGCCATAGCTGTCCACGGGGCCAATGCGGCGTGAAGGGCATTGGCCATCCGCGTGAGCGCCGGTCGAACCAGCTCCCCTCGCCCGTCAGGTGCCGAGCTCAGCTCACCAGGGCTACCACAATTCACCAGGGCTACCGCAATCCGAAAACGACGCGATACCCGGCTGGACCAAACCGACGGACCCTGCTCAGGCATCCCGGCGGCGCAGCAGGACGGCGGCGCCGGCAAGCGCGGCCAGCGCATACCCGCAGAACAGCGCGAACCCGGTCCACGACGACAGCGCGGAGGGCTCGTGCAGGACTCGAAAAATCGCCTGTCCGGCATTGCTCGGCAGGTACTTTTCGATGTGCTCCCGCCAACTCGCGGGCAGGAACAAAACGATGATCGGAAGTACCAGCAACAGCCCGAACAACGTCGCAATCCCACCGGCGGTGCTCCGTAGCAGCGCGCCGAGGGCGACCCCCAGCGTACCGACGACCGTCAGGTACAGACCGCCGCCGATCACCGCGGTGAGGACGCCCGGCCGCGACAGCGTCGTGGAGATGTGTTCGGACGCCAGCATCGCCTGGCCAGCAGCGAACGCCACGAACGACGCGACGGTCATCAGCACAAACGTGACCAGGGCAAAGACCGCCGTCTTCGCCCACAGCACGGGCAACCGCCTGGGGACCGCGGCCATCGTCGCGCGGATCATGCCAGTGGAGTACTCACCACTGACGATCAGGACGCCAAGGACTCCGACCGGGAGCTGCGCGAGGAAGATCCCGCTGAGGCTTGTCAGGGTGGGGTCAAAGAGAAGGCGGTCACGCGGATCATCCTCATTCCAATGACTGGCGCTCCCCCAGGAGATAAGAATACCGAGCCCGATTATGATCACAAGCGCGGCCAGCAGCGAGTAGCGGGTCGAGCGTAGCGAGTACAACTTCGTCCACTCCGAACGCATGACCCGCAGTTGGGTCACCCCCACCGCCGGTTCGTTCCGCGCCCGCGGGCTGCCGCCGTCCCTGTCGATCTCGGTAACAGCGGTCATGACGATGCTCCCGTCGTGGCTTGTGCGGTGAGAGCATCGGCCTGGTACTCGACGCTGTCCCGGGTGAGATCCATGAACGCCTCCTCCAGCGACGCCTGTTGGGGCGTCAGCTCATACAGCACGATGTCGTTCTCCGCCGCCGTCCGGCCGATCTGCTCGCTGGTGAGGCCGGTGACCTCCAGGATGTCGGGCGCGCTGGCGGTTACCGTCGCATCCACGCTCACAAGCAGCTCACGTAGTTGGGATGCCTGCGGCGACCGGACCTTCACGGTGTTGGTCGACGCACCGTGGATGAAGTCCGCGACGGATGTGTCCGCGATCAGGCGCCCACGGCCGATCACGATGAGGTGCTCGGCGGTCAGCGCCATCTCGCTCATCAGGTGCGAGGAGACGAAGACCGTCTTGCCCTCCGCCGCAAGCCCCTTGAGCAGGTTACGGATCCAACGGATGCCCTCTGGATCCAGACCATTCACCGGCTCATCCAAAATCATGATTGAGGGATCGCCCAGCAGCGCGGACGCGATCCCCAGCCGCTGTCCCATCCCGAGGGAAAAACCACCCACCCGCTTGCGCGCGACTTCGCGCAAACCGACCAGATCGATCACCTCGTCGACCCGGCGCCGGGGGATCCCGTGCGTGTGCGCCAGCGCCAGCAGATGGTTGGTGGCCGAACGACCGGTATGAACCGACCGGGCCTCCAGCAAAGCCCCAACCTCACACAGCGGAGCGGAAAAATCACGGTAGCAGCGGCCATTGACCATGACCCTGCCGCTGGTGGGCTCATCCAGACCGATAATCATCCGCATGGTCGTCGATTTACCGGAACCGTTCGGCCCCAGAAAACCCGTCACCACGCCAGGCTCCACGGCGAAGCTCAAGCCGTCGACCGCCGTCTTTTCCCCATAGCGCTTCGTCAGCCCCTCGACCTTAATCACAGTGCGCCCTCCACAGTTTCCGGTGTCGCCGACGCCACCGACATTACGGTCGTCGTCGCTGCCGCCGACCGGCGGCAGCCTGAAATCCGGCGATGGGTCCGGCTGGCGAGACCCATCGCCGGGCATGCCCCCGACATCTACGATCAGCGATCGTGGAGTGGAATCTGCGGACCTGTGCCCGTAAAGGGCATGTCACCTACCGTCCGGACGAGCCGGCTCTGGCCGACCGGCTGGTAGCACAGACCCCCGCTGGGCCAGCCTGGCGCTGTCTGCGCTGCGGGGACTTCGTCGTCGCTGATCCGGTCGCGGCCGGGCCAGCACGCGATGCACCGGTGCTGCTGCGCGGCCGGGCGCTACGGGACGCGACGGTACTGCGGCTGCTCGCGGTGGAGCGCATCGTCCGCGCGGTGCTACTGGCTCTGGTCGGCTACGCTGTGCTGCGGTTTCGCCAGTCCGAGGCCGACATCCAGGAGCTGTTCGACAAGGCGATCCCGGCCGCGAAACCACTCGCCTCGGTCCTGCACCTGGACCTGGACAACAGCCCGACGATCACACACCTGCGGCACCTCATCCACACCAAACCGAGCACTCTGCTGCTGGTCGCCACCCTGCTGTTCGGTTATGCGGCCATACAGATCGTCGAAGGTGTCGGGCTCTGGCTGCTGCGACGCTGGGGAGAGTACTTCGCCGCCGTCGCCACCTCGGTCTTCCTTCCGCTGGAGGTCTACGAGCTGACCGAACGGGTCACCGTCCTGCGAGTCGCCGCCCTGGTCATCAACGTGGCCGCCGTTGTGTACCTCGTCGCCACCAAGCGCCTGTTCGGGGTGCGCGGTGGACGCCGGGCGTTCGAGGCGGAACGGCAGAGCACATCCCTGCTGGAAGTCGAGCAGTCCGCGGAGCTACCCGACCATGAACTGTCCGGTAAGGCGTAGGCCGTCATCCCCGCTATCCCCGCTATCCCCGCGCTATACCGCTCACACGGGTATACGGCGTAAACAGCGGGGAGCCCCGGCTCATCCAGCGGACAGCGCAGCGGACATCCCCGATCTGTTGGCCTCCTTAAGACGCGGAAACGGTATGACTAACCGGCCGGTTAACATATTGTGATATCTGCTCAGTCGACTTCGGTGTACAGCGCCGCCTGTCGACCCCAAGCCGTTAGATCATGCTTGACCTCCATGATCATAACTCCTCTCCGCACCGGCGCCCGGCGGGCATCCGGGCGTACCCGGGGTATTCTGGAGGAGAAAATTTTGCCCATGCCGAGTCTGCGTGCTCGGCGCGGAGAGGAGCAAGAAAATGGGACAGCCGGTCGTTCATTTTGAAATTATTGGCAATGACTCCGAAAAACTGAAGAACTACTACTCTGGCCTGTTCGGATGGAAGATCGAATCCGATAACCCGATGAACTACGGGGTCGTACAGCGCGTCGGCAATGTCAACACCGATGGCGTCGGAATCGGCGGCGGTGTCGCGGCGGCTCCGGAGGGGTACGCCGGTCATGTCACGTTTTACGTCGAGGTACCCGACGTAGAAGCCGCGCTCGTGAAAGCCGAAAACCTTGGCGGGTCACGGATGATGGGGCCAGAAAAAGTGATGGAAGGGGTCGAAATAGGACTCTTCAACGACCCCGAAGGGCACTTGGTCGGTGTCGTGCGGTCCGCGTCGTAACAGTTCCCCGTGCATATACCAGGGGCCCCGCTCGACGCGGGGCCCCGCTCCTATCAGAGCTGGCATGGGCATGGGGCAGATGTCTCAGCAGACTTAGAGCGACCGGCAATAGGGGACGCGGCGTCGCGGGGCCAGAGCACGCACCTCGCCGCGTTGTCGTCA